>DATJGQ010000870.1:0-3694 GCA_035494815.1 Gemmataceae bacterium | reverse complement strand
TCCCAAGCGCTCGAGCGCTCGAGAGTCCTCGGGGCGCTCACGCGACCCCGCTCGCCTTACGGTAACAATGCGTGGACGTCGAACACCATGACGTCGCCGTACACGACCGCCCGCGGCCGGTCGCGGAGCGTCTGCGGCGCGACGCCGGTCACATACAATCGACCGCTCGCGCCGTCGAGCGCCATCGCGAACGCCGCGGCGGGCAACCGCACCGTCGTCCGCCCGCGGAATGTGGGGTAATCGGAGACGTGCAGGGCCCCGTCGTCGCTCAGCGTCAGGACCGATTTCCGGTCGAGGGCGACGCAGGCGGCGAGAAACGGCTCCATCCGTGCGGCCGGCCGCAGATCGTCCGCCGGCACCGTCGAGAGGCCGAGCACCGCGCCCGTCCCGCAAAGGAGGTATTGTCCGTCCGGCGACACCATGATCGGGCCGCCGACCGCGACCTCCGCGGGGGCGGTACGAACGGCCGGCTTCTCGGACAACGGCGTCGGAACGACCAGCGACTCGACCCGACCGGGCGTCACCCCCTGCGTACACGTCAGTAACCGCGTGCCGTCGGCGGTCGCCGCGACGAGCGATCGCGCCCAGACGCCGCCCCAGCTCGCGATCTCTTGCCCCCGAGCGGTGTCGACGAGGCGAATCTCCGTCCAGCCGCTGCCGCCGTCGCTGACGAACGCGAGTCCGTTCGGGCCGGCGGCGATGTCGTAGGGGGTCGACTCCAGCGCGATCGACCGGCGCGACCGGAGCGTCGCCGCGTCGAGGATGTCAAGCGCACCGCGCCGGTCACGGGCGGACGCGACATAAACGCTTTCACCGTCGCGGGAGAGCGCGATCGTCTCCACCGCCTCCGCGGCGGCGAACGCGGCCGTCGTCCGCAACGTCGCCGTGTCCAGCCGGAGCACGCGATGCTCGGTGCGGTTCAGGACGAACAGTGCGCGTCCGTCGGACGATAGCAGCGGGCTCGCGAGTGTCCCGCCCAATGATACGACCGCCCGCGGCCTCAGGATTTCCGGGGAAACCTCGACCGCCCGTGTTTCTGGCGACTCTTCCGACTCCCGAATGGACGTGCGACGAACAGGGGTGTCCAACGGCCGGACGGAGCCGTCGCGTCCGACGCCGACGCCGTGACCGTCAGGAGTCGGGTGCAGTGCGATGATCGGCGCGGGCTGACGCGCCAGCACGTCCGGCTCGCCCTCCGCTGCGGATTTCCAACGGCGGATGATGCCGGCCGAATCGCCGGTCAGGATGGTCGCGGGGTCTTCGAACGCCACCGCCGTCGCACCGCCGGAATGCCCAGCAACGCTCCGAACGACCCGCGCAGATTCGACGTCCCAAAGTCGCGCGGTGCCGTCATCGCTCGCCGATAGGAAATGCCGGCCGTCCGGCGCGAACGCGAGTGCCGTGACCGCCCGCGTGTGGCCGACGAATCGTTCGACGACTTTCGCCGCGTCGAGGTCGATCAACCAAACGGCCGGGTCACCGCCCGCGAGTGCTTGCCGGCCGCTGGCGTCGATCGCGAGACTGTACACGGCGCTTGCGAGCCGGTCTGTCCGCCCGATCTCTCGGCCACTTTCCAGGTCCCAAACGATCACCGCATGGTCGAACCCGGCGGTGACCGCGTGCGCGCCGTCGGGCAAGAACGCCGCGGCGCTCACGAGTCCGTCGTGGCCGTCGAGTCGCCGGAGTTCCTGGCCGGTGGCGATGTCCCATACCCGCACGCTGCCGTCCAACCCGCCGGAGAGCGCCCGGCGACCGTCCGGCGACACTGCGACGCTCCACACCGAAGTCGCATGGCCGACGAACCGCCGCAATTCGCGGCCGCTCGCGATCTCGACGAGCCGCAAGCTGCGGTCCGCGCTCGCCAGGAGGACGGCCCGGCGATCGGGCAAAACGGCGGCGGCGTTCGTGATCGACGAGGGGCCTTCGAGCGGATCGAGTTCGCCAGTGTTGTCCGCCAATGCGCCCGCCACGACGGACGGCTGCACGAGCGCACCCCGTCGCAGCGCCCGGACCAGGTCGCCGAACGTTTGCTGGAAGACGGCGCGATGTACCGTGCCGCCGTCCGTTCGCAACGCGCCTAATCCCTGAGCCAGCGTCGTTTCCGCGAGCCGGCGGCGGAACTCGTCCACTGCCAGCCCGAGTTCGGCGGCCGCCGAGCGGGCGTCCAGGTCGGCCTCGTAACGCTGCGCGGCGGCGGACACGGGATCGGCTTCGGTGACCGTGCACCCGCACTGCTCGATCGCCCGACGAAATCGCTCCGCGTCCTCCTCCATGAATTTCGTCAAGGCGGTTTCCGGCGGATACAGCGCCCGCACCAGTTCGGCGTCGTTCTTCGGGAAGGCCGCGGCGTTGCGGGCGACATGGGCACGAATCTGGTCAGTCTTCGGCTGAATGCCCGTCGAGTGACAACTCATACAGGATACGCCTGGCTCAACGGCCCGGTCCGGCCGGCGCGGGTCACTGACGATCGCCGTCGGGGCCTTGTCGATGCGACGGTTGTTGGCGTCGACGAGCATAAATCCGAGCAGGCCGTTGGGCAGGTGCCAGATGATCTCGCCGCCGGCGTGCTGGAACGTGCCGTCCGTGGTACCGGGGCCTAGCGGGAACGCGAACAGGTTGCGGCGGTCCGGGCGGAGGTTCTGCCGTTCGGCGGTCGGTTGTTGCACCGTGTCGAAGTCGTAGGTCCGCCAGTAGGCGCCGTGTGGCGCGGGATGACGTTCGATCAGGCGGTTGTTCCGCGAGACGCCCGACCCGGTAAACCCGGCGCGGGCGACGCGCTCCTGTTGAATGTCGACGGCCGCGTCGAGGCGAAGTTGTCGTTCCAGTTCGCCGGCCGTCGTCGGCAGTTGCAGGAGGTCGTGATACAGCGGCGGCCGCGAGGCCGTGGCCAAAAACCAATCGGCACGCACCACCGGGAGGCGTGTCAAACTCGCGGCGGCGACCGCCCGAAACGCACCCGTCTCAGCGAGGATGCCGTAGGGATACTCGGCGACGACGCGGTTCCACAGCCCGGCGTCCCACAAGAGGTCGCGCAGGTCCACGCGCAACAGAAGCCCCGCTTGATCTGCGACCTGAAGCGTCGCGATTCGCGAGTGCCAAGACAGGCTGTTGAGCAGTTTATTCAAGCCCGCGCGGTATGTTCGCAGCAACGCTTCGCTCGCGCCGGCGCGGGCGAGCGGTACCAGGCTGAAATACCGTTGGAACCGCCGGGCGCGGCGGTCAAACCGTTCCAGGTCGGCGAGAACGAGTCGGTCGATCTCGACGTCATTCGGCGGGACGACCGGCAGATCGGTCCCCGACGGCGCCTGCGCACCGGCGTCGATCCATGCGCGGAGCCGCTCGACGTCGGCCGGCGTGGGCCGCGGAGTCTCTTCCGGCGGCGGCATCTGGCCTTTCGTGATGCGCGTCAACAGCCGGGACTTGCCCGCGTCGCCGGGGACGATGAACTGTCGTTCGCGCAGGCCGGACAGGTCGAGCACGTCATTCAGCTTGCCTTCGTGCCGGCCGTCCTGACCGTGGCAGCGATAGCAGTTCGCCCGCAAGACGTCGAGCGCGGGCTTGGCGACGTCGGCGGCGCCAGTGGCGCTCGCCGACAGCGGCGTCAGCAAGGCGATGACGAGCGTGGTCATGAAATAGCGCATCGCGGCCTCCGCATGTACCGGTATCAGCACCATCATTGTGACGTCCCCGACCG
>DATJGQ010000869.1:0-3454 GCA_035494815.1 Gemmataceae bacterium | reverse complement strand
GCCGAAGTGCTTCTTCGTGGACGTCGGCGTCGAGGAGCCGGTCGATCTCGCCATCACCGAAATCGAGATGCGGCCGCAGGTTGTGCCGGCAAACCGTTCGGCGCTCTTGCGCGTCCACGTGCATGCGGAGGGCGACAAATTTAACACGGCGGTGAAATGCCAGTTCGACGGCGAGCCCCGTGTCGAGCGCAAGCCGATCGAGCTGGCTGCCGGCTCGACCAAGGTCGTCGAGTTCGAGCGCGGCGGGTTCGCCCCCGGGTGGCATACGGCCGAAGTCTCTGTCGACACCGCCGATAGTCTGGCGGGCGACAACTTCCGCTATGTCACCTTCGAGGTCCGCGAGCCGCAAAAGGTGCTGGTGATCTGCGACGACCAGACGGACGCCAAACTGTGGTCCGCCGCGGTCAACAGCCAGAAGTATTTCCAGTGCGAGGTCCGAGAGAAGGCCGACCGCTCGACGCCCGCAGATCTCGCGAACTACCGTGCGATCTGCCTGCTCAGCGTTTCGGCGCCGAGCGACACCCTCTGGTCGATGCTTGAAGAATACGTCAAGAAAGGCGGCGGCCTGGTGGTTACGCCGCCGATCGGCGGGCTGAATCACGACGAGTACAACCGCTGGGCCGGCCGACTGCTTCCGGCGGAGTTCCCCGAACCTGACCCGGTGGACAAGCGCCCCCAAGGCGTCGCGATGACCGCGCCACCGACGAACCACCCGCTCACCGCCCGCCTCGCCGAGCTGACCCGCGATACCCACATCGAGCAATTCACTCGCGCCTATCGCTATTGGTCGGTCAAGCCGTCGGGCGGTACCGTGCTGCTGCGATTCGACGATGACGCCAAAAGGCCGGCACTCGTGGAACGGGCCGCCGAAGGCGCCGGCGGCCGCGGCAAAGTGCTCTTGTTCACGACGGCCTTCGACGACCGCCGGGATAATAACGACCGCCCGGCCACCGATTACGCATCGACCTGGTTCTACCAGGTGCTGGTGAACGAGTCTCTGCGTTATCTCGCCGGCGAAGGCCAGGACGCGAGCTTCAATCACGTCTGCGGGCAGACGATCGTCGTGCCGCTGCCGCCTGCGCCGCGGTACCCGACGTACACGCTCCAGGGGCCGGGGCTCGCCGGCGCGGACACGACCGTGACGCGAGCCGAAGACGCCGGCGAATTACGTCTGACCCAGCCAAGACTGCCGGGCCATTACACCGTCACCGGCGGCGGCAAGCTCACCGCGGCATTCAGTCTGAATCTGCCCACGAACGAGTGCGACCTCTTGCCGCGGATCACCGCCGCAACTGTCGAGGAGCTTTTCGGCCCGGACTCGCTGATCGCGCTCGGACAGACGCGGAAGCTGCGGGAAGGGATGGAAGGCCAGTTCAAGCAGCCGGTCGAGCTGTTCCCGTGGCTGATGCTGTTATTGCTGGTCGCGCTGGCAGTGGAGAATTGGCTAGCGAACAAGTTCTACCGTAAACCACCCGAAGAGATTTCCGGACCAGCCCGAAGCGCAAGCGAGGGTTGAGACTCTCATTTCTCATTTGCGCTTCGGGCTGGTCGGAATCTGTTATCCGCGCGCGGAGGGTCGCCCCGGCGCCCGCCCTTGCGCCCCGTTCTTGCCCGGCGGCAGTTTGCCCTCGGGGATGCGGCGCTTCCACTCGGCGATCGCCCGCTCGCGGTTCATCTCGGTATCGCCGGGGCGGTAGTTGATGCGGGCGGCGCCGTCCGGGTCCAGCCACGCCAACCGCCAGATCGCTAGCTCGCGAATCCCGACACGCTCGCTGCCGAGCGCCGCGATCACGGTCTGATAGGTCGCCGGGTCTGTCAGTGCCGGCTCGGCGAACCCGTGCAAGAGCGTCAGCACGCTCTCGGCCTGCTGGTCGTTGTAACCTTTCTTCTCCTTAAGCAGCGTAAACGTCTTGAGGTCGTTCTCCGGCACTCGGGCGATGTAATGTTGCAACGAATAAATCGCGGCCAGCCGCAGTTCGTGGATCCCGGGGTCCTCCAGGTCGTCGATCAGCGGCGGCAACATGTCCAGCGCCCCCTGGCAATAGGCGCCGAGGACCTTGCTCGACGGGGCCGAGTCTTCGGCCATCTCCGCAAGAGCCAGCTCGACCGACTTGCCTTCATCGCCGAGCCGTTGAATGAGTTTTTTCTGGGCGGCTTCGATCTGCCGCGCTTTCTCGACCGGCAACCGCGCGGGCGCCTTCGCCCAGAAAGCCGGCGTCTCGCTCAGTTCGAGCGGGTCCTTCCGCAGCCCGGCCTTGCTGTCCCAACTGAGCGCGGCGGCGACCCTGTCGTCTTCGTCACCCGGCGGGGCCGTCAGGGCGTACTCCTTCTCCGGAGTCTTTACCGTCGCCTTCCCCTTGGTGACGCCGAGCGTGACTTGCGTCAGCGGCGGCTCGGCGCCGTCGGCGGCCGGGTTGCGACGGAACGGCTCGCCGGCATAACTCGTCACCGACTCGAGCAGCACCTCGGACTTCTCGTCCGGCAACGTCACGTCCCAGGCCTGGTCCGCGAAACGGACGCGGATTCTCGTGGGCCCGTTCTTCGCCGAGGCCAGATAAACTCGACCACGGTCGAGGGTCATGTCGAGATCGATCCCCTCGGGCGGGACGTGCAGCGTCGTTTGCGTCTCAAGCACCGGCCAGTTGACGAGGTCGGGCAGGTTCCCCCACACAGTCAGCACGACGCCGGAATCGGTGCGAATTTCGCTGGCCGACCCCGGCAGGCTGAGCAGCGGCGTGGCGGTACTGACGTGCGCGTCCGGCGCGACGCGCGACCAGGGCTTGTCGGCGACCTCGCGGCGGAGCAGGGCCTTGTCCCGACCGGCGAACCGGCCGATCTCTTTTCGTTCCGTGCTCGGTTTCGGAATGGGCGCGGGCTCGGGCGGCTTGGGCGGCGCGGCCTTTTCTTCGTCCGGCGGCTTCTTCGGCCGCGGCGCGGCTTTGTCTTGCGCCGGCGGCTTGGACGGCGCGGTCTTGTCCGCGTCCGGCGGTTTCGGCTGGTGATTCTCCGGCGTCACGGCGGCGGGCTGCTCCGGCGGCTGCGACTTACTCGCGACTTCGCGGTTCTTGTCCGCCGAGTCATGGACAACCCGCGGCGGCAGCGCGTGCCACAGTGCGATCGCCAGGCCGATGCCCAAGACGACCGCTCCGAGCAGGCGATAAACGAGACCCCGCCGGGCCGCCCGCAAATCCTCCGCCGCGGCCGCCTCGCCCGGATAGGTCGGCCCGACCCGCCGCGCACGCCGGGTGTGGATCGCCTCGCGGCCCTTGACGAGTTGATACATCCGTTGTCGCGCCGTCGGCGGCACGTGGGCCGGCTCGCCCAGCACCAGCGCCAGAATCTGATGGCACGCCGCGATCTCGGCCAGCACCACGTCCGACCCGAGGGCGTGCTCCTCGACCTCGGCGACTTTCTCTGCGACAAGGTCGTTGTCGAGGTATTCGGCGACGCTGTT
>DATJGQ010000868.1:0-3156 GCA_035494815.1 Gemmataceae bacterium | reverse complement strand
GTCATGTTCCGCCGCGACCGGAGGGAGCGCTTCGCGAAGCGCTCCCTCCGGTCGCGGCGGAACATGACTTTGGGCTTTCTTACTGATCCTGTCCGGAAACAGAATGGCTACCCGTCTCAGACTCCTGGGGCCGCGAACTCGGCCCGCACTTGCCCACCAGTCAGCTTCCCACGCCGGCTTTCGGCAGCACCCACAACTGCAGGATCAGCCAGACGGCGATCACGCCTAGGAAAATCAATCCCTCCACCGGTCGTCCCCCTTCATTCATCGTGGCACCTCTCTGGACCGTTCTCATTTTAGCAAAAACCTCCAATCCCCCGCGGGCCTTTCTCGTGGCCTTGCACTTCCGCGGCCGGATATAATCGCCAGTCTGATCGCCCTCGGCGTTCCCACGCGGAAATTCACCAGGGGGTCGGCCATGCCGACGGTCACGGAACTCCACATCAACGGCGCGAAGCGGACGCTCGCCGCGGACGCCGACCGCACGCTGCTCAGCGTCTTGCGCGACGACCTGGGGCTGACGGGCGCGAAGTACGGCTGCGGCGAAGGCCGCTGCGGCTGCTGCACCGTCCTCGTGGACGGCAAGGCGGTGCGATCCTGCAACACCCGCGTCGGCGCCGTCGCCGGCAAAAAATTGCGGACGATCGAGGGGCTTGCGGACGGGGACAAGCTCCACCCGGTGCAAGAAGCGTTCGTCGAATGCGGGGCGATGCAGTGCGGCTACTGCACCCCCGGGATGATCATGGCGGCCGTCGAACTGTTGACGATCAAGCCGGCGCCGACCCGCGAAGAGATCGTCAATGGCATGAACGGGAGCGTCTGCCGCTGCGGCACCTACCAGCGGATCGTGACGGCGATCGACAAGGCCGCCAAGTCGATGAACGGAGGTGCCCGATGAGCGAGCAAGTCCTCGACGGTTTCCTGACCGAGACGGAACGCTACGAACTCCGCGAACCGGGCGTGTGGGATTGGGACCGCCGGGAATTCTTCCGCATCGTCGGCGGCGGACTTGTCATCGCCCTGTTGGCGGATCGGCTCGAGGCACAGCAGCCGCCGGGCGGTCGCGGCCGAGGCGGATTTTTCGGCGGCAACCAGTCGCGCGAGATCGCCGCCTGGCTACACATCGGCGAAGACAGCTCCGTTACCGTCTTCACCGGCAAAGTCGAGATCGGACAGAATATCCGCACGTCATTCACTCAAGTCGTCGCGGAGGAGTTACGCACCCCGGTCGAGCGGATCACCCTTGTTATGGCCGACACGGCCCGATGCCCCGACGACGGCGGGACGGCGGGCAGCGGCTCGACGCCGCGCACGGCGGCGCAACTTCGACGTGTCGCCGCAGCGGCCCGTGAGTCGCTCCTCGATCTCGCCGCCGAGAAAAACAAGCTCGATCGAAAGGAATTGCACGTCGACAAAGGCCACGTCGTCGGCCCGGCCGGCAAGTCGTTCGCGTTCGGACAACTCACCAAGGGCAAGAAACTGCTGAAGGAAGTGTCTGCGAACGCCCCCACGACGCCGGCCGACAAATGGACGGTCGAAGGCACGTCGGTGTCGAAAGTGAATGCCCGCGCGATTGTCACCGGCGCTCACCAATACGCCTCCGACGTCCGCCGCGAAGGCATGGTCCACGGCAAGGTGCTGCGCCCGCCGGCGTTTGACGCACAGCTGACTTCGCTGGACACCAAAGACGCCGAAGCGCTGCCGGGGGTCAAGGTCGTCCGCGACGGCAACTTCGTCGGCGTCGTGGCCCCGACGTCCCGCGCCGCGGCCGAGGCACGCGACGCCTTGAAAGCGGAGTGGAAGACCACGAAACAGATTTCGTCTGGCGAGCTATTCACATACCTGAAAGAGAACGCCCGCGGCGGCGGCGGGGGTCGCGGCGGGGGCGGCCGTGGCGGCGGCGGAGGCAACTCCGGGTCCATCGACGTCGGCCTCAAGTCGGCGGCTCACAAGCTCCAGGCGACGTACACCATCGCCTTCATCGCGCACGTCCCGATGGAACCGCGGACCGCCGTCGCCGAGTGGGACGGCGACAAGCTCACCGTCTGGACCGGCACGCAGATGCCGATGGGCGTCCGCGGCGAACTCGCCGGTGCCTTCCGCATCCCGCCGACGGACGTTCGCGTCATCGTCCCCGACATGGGTTCCGGCTACGGCGGCAAGCACCGCGGCGACGCGGCCGTCGAAGCCGCGCGGCTGGCGAAAGGCGCGGGGAAACCGGTCAAACTTGTCTGGACCCGCGAGGAGGAGTTCACCTGGGCCTACTTCCGCCCGGCCGGATTGATCGAGATCAATTCCGGCGTCTCCTCCGACGGTAAGCTGACGGCGTGGGAGTTCCACAACTATCACTCCGGCGGCTCGGCGATCGGCACGCCCTATGACGTGCCGAACAAAAAACACGAACAGCACGGGCTACAAAATCCGAATAAGCCGCTCCGCGTCGGCTCGTACCGCGCCCTGGCGTCCACGGCGAATAACTTCGCCCGCGAATCGCACATGGACGACCTCGCGAAGGCCGCCGGCGTGGACCCGCTCGCGTTCCGCCTCAAGAACCTGAGCAATGACCGGCTTCGGGCCGTGCTCGAAGCCGCCGCGAAACAGTTCGGCTGGGGCAAACCGTCCGGCCCGGACCGCGGCTACGGCCTCGCGTGCGGCACCGAGAAGGGCAGCTACATCGCGAGCTGCGCCGAAGTGGCGATCGACAAGGCGAAGGGCCAGGTCCGCGTCGTGCGGGCCGTGTCCGCGTTCGAGTGCGGCGCGATCCTGAACCCCGATCACCTGAAGAACCAGGTCGAGGGCTGTCTCGTGATGGGCCTCGGCGGGGCGCTGTTCGAGCACATCGACTTCGAGGACGGCAAGATCCTGAACCCGACGTTCGGCGAGTATCGCCTGCCGCGGTTCAAGGATGTCCCGATGATCGAGACGGTGCTGGTCAATCGCCCGGACCTGCCTTCGGCCGGCGCCGGCGAGACGCCGATCATCGGCATTGCCCCGGCAGTGGGCAACGCGATCTTCGCGGCGACCGGTGTGCGGTTGCGGTCGATGCCGATGGTGCCGGACGGGTTGAAGTTGTCATAGGGCGGGTCGAGTTTTCGTAGGGTGGGTCGAGTAACACGAGGCCCACCGTCCTGTGATCGGTGGGCCTCGTGTTACTCG
>DATJGQ010000867.1:0-4327 GCA_035494815.1 Gemmataceae bacterium | reverse complement strand
GGCGGCCTGGGTCAGGGGAACCTCTGGATCGCCCAGGACCTGATCCGCGCCATCGAGGAAGACCGCCAGCCGCGCGGCAGCATCTACGACGGCCGGGCCGCCCTGGAGATGATCCTCGCCGTCTACGAGTCGCACCGCGTCCGCGGCCCGGTCGGGCTGCCGCTCAAAAACCGCGAGCACCCGCTGACGCCGCCTTGATTCGCGAGCCTATCGGCCCCAGAACAGTGGTTTGAGAAGTCGTTCGGCGACTCGTCGATGAGCTTGCTGTAAGATGAATGTCCATGAAAAGTATCGCAGACCAATTGCCGCCGGAAATCGCCGTTCAACTCCACCCGGAGAGGCGAAAAAATGAAGCGGCATACTGGGCTGCCCGCGATCAACTGCTCGGTCAATTTCGAGGCCAGTGGATTGGCTTCGCCGACGGGCAGGTAATCGCAGCCGGCAATAGTCCTGTAGAAGTGTTCCACATTGCGGAGGCTTCCGGGCGCCATCCGTTCTTCATCCGCGTGGGGCATGAGGACGAACCTTCTCGGATTCGTCGCACGGCCTTCCCGTACGACAGCAGTTATCCCGGTGAAGCATTGCCATCGATCCCTGTGGAGTTTCGGCAGGTCAGTCGCTCGCCCGGAATACTCCTCGATCGGGTGATTCCCGACACCGGAGCAGATGCGAGCGTCTTGCCGTGGGCGGATTGTCAACTGTTGCACCTGACTCCCAGCATGGGCGCGCAAGGATTGATTAGCGGTGTCGCCGGCAGCTCCGCCGCAACGCTTGCCTTCCAGGTCTGGGTACTACTCGACGGTCAGGAATACGCGTGCCGGTTGCAAGCGGATTTTGTCGGCAGCGAGCGCATTCTCGGCCGAGACGTGCTCAATCGGCTGGAGATCTTGTTCCGCGGTCCGGCCGGTGAAGTCGTGGTTAATCCCTAAATTGGCGAACCTACAGGCGTCTCATCCCGCCGAAGTCAAGCCACGGGAAGCCGCATCGCGGACGTGGCTATCGCTCGCGTCTGTGCGGGTGTCAAACAGGCGCGTGTAGATGCGAGTCGCGTCGGCCTTCTTGCCGGCGGCGACCAGGTTCTCGGCCAATTGCAGACAGGAATTGGTCGCCTGAACTCGCTCGTAACCGGTCGCGTCGGCGGCTTTGAGCAATGACTCTGCGGACGCGGCGTCGCCGATTTGGGCGAGCGCCCAACCGGCGGCAAGCCGCACGTCGCGGTTTTCGTCCGTCATGAGCGGCCGCAGCACTTCGGCGGCGGCGGCGTCTCGCAAACGGCCGAGTGCCTGGACGATCGTGACGCGCTGCTTCCCGGTCGCTTTGCCCAGCGCGGCGCGGAATTGCTCGGCCGCGCCAGTGCGGACGGCGACGAGCGCGAGCGCCGCGTCCTCGCCGTACGTCGGGTCAAGGAGCTGCCCACCAAGAATGGCCGCCACTTCCGGGCCGCCGACGAGTTGCAGCGTGCGGACCACGAACTGTCGCACTTCCGGGGGCACCTTGCCGCCGAGCGTGTCTCCGAGCGCTTCGGCAAATTCCCGCCGTTTCGCCTCGTTCTTCAGACCGCAGACGTGCGTCGCCAGCGCGTGCAAAGCGTGACGGATGCGATTGTCGCCGGATTTCGCGAGGAGACTGACGAGACCGGTGACGGCCTCGCGGTCGCCGCGGACCAACTCGGCGAGCGCGGCGTCCATCGCGGCCTTGTCCGGCTCGGCAAGTTTGCCGTCGAGCGGCGACGGCGCCGGAAACTTCGCGACCAGTGCGGCGACTTGTTCTGGTTTCATGGTTTACTCGTTCAGAGATGCCACGGCGCCCGCATCGGCTGGTTGACCAGGCGGTTCGCTTCTTCGTCGCCGACGATCTCTTCCTTTACCGGGTCGTAACGGATTGGCCGACCCACGCGAATGGCGATGTTCGACAGGTGCAGCAAGGTCGCGCAGCGGTGAGCAGCCTCCGGGTTCCCGCCCGGCTGTTTCCGCGTCTTGACGGCCTCGGCGAATGTTACCAGCGGTTCGGGGTCGGGCAGGTTCTGAAGCCGATTCCGCTCCGGCTGCGACAGCTCCGCGAGGTCGACGATGAGCTTCTGCTCTTTGCGGCGGTCGTACGGGTGGCCCCATTCGCCGCTGTCGAGGACGAACGTCACACCGTCGGCGTACTTCAGTTCGACCCAGCCCCACATTCCGGTCACTTCCGGGTGGGCCGGCGGGGCGTGTGGCGTGATCTCGACCGGGCTGGTCGCGTCCTTGGCGTAAGTCCATTGGAGCGGGTCGAAAAAGTGCTGGCCCATGTCGCTCAGCCCGCCGCCCTCGTAGTCCCAATAGCCGCGATGTGTTCCGCCGGTGCGCTCTTTCACGTAAGGCTTGAGCGGCGACGGGCCGCAGTACAGGTCCCAATCCAGGTTCTTGGGCACCGCCTCGGGCTTCAGGTCGGGCCGGCCGCTCCACTCGCGGACCTTGAACCCGCCGCGTTTCATGACGACGGCCGAGCACTTCTTGACCAGCCCGCTGGCCATCTTCTTGTGGATGTCGATCGACTCGCGCCGTTGGCTCTCGCGGAACCGGCCGAAGGTGCCGACCTGCAGGATGCGGCCGTAACGATTGAACGCGTTGACGACCGCCCGGCCCTCGGCGATGAAGCGGGTCAACGGCTTCTCGCAGAGGACGTCCTTGCCCGCCTGGGCGGCGGCGATCGAAATCAGCGCGTGCCAGTGCGGCGGCGTCGCGATCGCGATCAGGTCGATGTCCTTGCGCTCGAGGACGCGGCGGAAGTCTGTGTAAAAGGTCTGGTTGTCGGCCCGGTCGAGGAATTTGACGTCGCACTCGGCGAGCTTTCGGACGTAGAGATTCTGGCTCATCGCTTGAAAGGTGCCCGGGCCCCGGCCGCCACACCCGATCAGGGCGCCGCCGAACGTATCGCTCGGCGCGATATGCCCCGCCCCGCCGAGGACGTGCCGCGGAACGATCAATGGGGCGGCGGTCGCCGCGGCGGCGGACGCGAGAAACTTACGGCGGGACATGGAACGACGAGGCATCGGTCACCTCTCGATCGGGCGGCGGTTATCGTGGCGCGCGGCGGCGGGCGAGTCAACGCGCTACCGGCCTATTCGTTTAGCCGCGACGCGGAGCGGAGCGCGGACGATCGCGGCCGCGCTCCGCTCCGCGTCGCGGCTAAACGAGGACCTGCTTTCACTCAAAAAACGGAAACAGCTTCGCCAGTTCCTGCTTGTTCGGCCGGCGACCGTACTCGCACAGCTCGAACGCCTCGGCGTGCTGCACTTTGTCCGCCCGCTCCTTGCCGTACCACTGCTCCAACACCGAGCGGTACTTCTGCGCCACCCGCTGACTCCGACCCGCGTGTCCCTGACGCACCCGTTGACGGCGCTGTTGCTGCTCAGCCGGGTCGCTCGGCATCAGCTTCGCCGAGCCGTTCGCCCCGCCTTCGTAGAACTGGGACTCGAGCGCGGCCAACGCCTCGAGCTTTTTGTCGCTGACCGAATCGATCGCCACGACCACATCCGGGTGGAACGGGTTCGGTTTCTGAAAATCGTCCGAGTAAAAGAAGAAGGTCGGATTGCTCGTGAGATACGGCACGTCCGGGCAAAAATGCGGGACCGTCACCATGTAAGCCGCGTCCTGCATAAGGACGCCGACGTAGCGGTGGTCAGGGTGATAGTCGTTGGGGCGGTGGCCCATGACGACGTCGGCGTGCCATTCGCGAATGAGCTTGGTGATGGTGCGGCGATTCTCCATGGTCGGCAGCAGTTCGCCGTCGTGGATGTCGAGGACGTCGGTCTGGATGCCGAGGATCTTGGCCGCCTGATGCACTTCGGCGGTGCGACGGCGGGCGAGCGGGCCGCCGGCGTCGCGCCAGTGCCCGATGTCGCCGTTGGTGACGGAGACGAACTTGACGTGGTGCCCCTTCGCCGCCCACAGCGCCGCGGTGCCGCCGGCTTTGAGTTCGGCGTCGTCGGGGTGGGCGCCGAAGCAGATGATGCGGAGCTTGCCGTCCGCGGCCGGTGGCGCGGGCCGGTTGACGGATTGGGCCGACGTTTCCAGGCCGGCGCCCGACTTCGCGACCTGTCCGCGCAGCGCCCCGGACGCCAGCGCGGCGACCATCAGTCCGCCGGCGAAGCAGCCCGCGGTGAAAACTGTCAGTGTGCGGCGTGTCATCGGAGAGTTCCTTTCAATGGTGCGGACGGCGACGGTGTTGCGACGGCAGGGTAACAGAGCCGTGCGCCCGATGCCACATCCGACTTCGTTCCTGGCAACGAGGCGGCCGCCCGCTTATACTCCGAGCCGTGGCGTCCGTTGAACCTCGTGGACATCGACCATGC
>DATJGQ010000866.1:0-9565 GCA_035494815.1 Gemmataceae bacterium | reverse complement strand
AGCGTCGTGAGGATCAGCTCGAGCGCCGGCCGTTTATACTTCGGGTGCATGTCCACGGGGATACCGCGGCCATTGTCTTGCACGGTGACGACGTCGCCGGACTTGTGCAGCGTCACGTGGATCGCGTCGGCGTAGCCGTTGAGGTATTCGTCGACGGCGTTATCGACGATCTCCCAGACGAGGTGGTGCAGGCCCTTGGCGTCGACCGACCCGATGTACATGGACGGCCGTTTGCGGACCGGCTCCAAGCCTTCGAGGACGGTGATGTCTCGGGCGGTGTATTTGCTGGTAGTGGCGGTCGGCATTTCTTTTGGATTTGAGGTTGGTTCCCTGTTTAAGCCGCTTGCGGCTTACCGCTCGGCGAGTCGGGCCAACGCTGGCCCCACTCGCCGAGCGCTAAGCCTCAAGCGGCTAATCACTCAAACAGCGTCTTACCATCCTTGGCCTTGCCGTTTTCACGATGTTTCCCGTTACTGCTCGGCCCGCCTTCGACTTGCTCCCAATCTACGAGAACGACCTCCGGTGGCAGCACGCGGACCAGGTCGGCCCGCTTCACCACTTCGTAGCCCTTACCGCCGCGGTGCGTCGGTTTGTACGCCCCGCGGTGCAGTTCCAGCGTGCGACCCCCCGTCGTCTCGACCTTGAGCGCGTCGAAGCGGCTGGTGCCAATGAGCGCCCCGCCGAGGCAAGCGTCGTCGTCTCCGAGCTTGATGCCGAGCACGCCTTTGCCGGCGCTCCACAAGACGTTGACCTCCTCGATCGCGAAGTGGATGACGTGCCCGGCCCGGCTGGCCAGGAACATCGTCTCCTCGTCGCGCGGCACGGCGGCCATGACCATGCGATCGCCGTCCGACAAGCGGGCATATCGGCGGCCGACTTTGGTGGAGGCGGCCCGGAAGGGTGCCAGCGGCGTCCGCATCACCATGCCGTGGGCCGTCGCGGCCAGGACATACGGCCCCGGTGGGTCACCGCGGCGACCCTTTTCTTCGGCCGGGATGAACCGCTCGTCGGTCGTCATCGCGGCGATCACCTTCACCTGGTCGTCCAGCTTGAAAAACTTCGCAATCGGTTCGCCATAGCCGGTGCTCGCGGGCACCTCGTTGATCCGCATCGTGTACGCCGTGCCGTCATCCGCGAAAAAGATCACGTGGTCGAGAGTCGACCCGGGCACGACCGCGATCACCTCGTCACCTTCGCGGACGCGCGTGCTCTCGACCGAACTGAGCCGGCCGACCCGCTTGATCCAGCCGTCCTTTGTAAGCACGACGTTGGCGTTCTCGCGAACGATGTACGCCTCTTCGTCGAATTCGAGCACGTCCTCGTCGCCGGCCATGCGGGTCCGCCGGCGGTCGCCGTACTTCTCGCCGAGATCGTTGAGTTCGCCTTTCACCACGGTCCAGAGGCGGGCCTTCGACTTGAGAATCTCTTCGATCCGCGACGCCTCGGCTTTCTTCTCGCGCAACTCCTGGCGGATGCGCTGAATCTCCAGCTGCGCGATTTTGTACAGCTGGACTTCGAGGATCGCGTTCGCCTGTTCCTCGTCGAGCTTGAACGCCTCCATCAACTTCTCGCACGCGTCCGGCTTGCCGTCGGACTCGCGGATCAGCTTGATCGCCTTGTCGAGGCCGTCGAAGACGATCACGAAGCCCTTGAGGATGTGAATTCGCCGCCGCAGCTGTTCGAGTTCAAATTCGAACCGCCGCTTGACCGTCGCGAAGCGGAAGTCGAGGAAGTGCCGCAGCATCGCCTTGAGGCCGACCCGCTCCGGCCGCAACTTGCCGTCGTCGTCCGGCACCAGGCAGGTCATGTTGTAGGCGAAGTTCTGCTGCATCGCCGTGTGCTTGTAGAGGTACGCCATCACCACTTCCGGGTCGGCGTCCGGGCGGATCTCCAACGCGATGCGGATGCCTTCTTTCTCGTTGGTCTCGTTCGTCAGGCCAACGAGATACGGCAGCTTCCGCTCGGCGATGATGAGGCCGATGTCGTTTTCGAGCTGGCCCTTGTTGACGCCGTAAGGGATCGACGTGACGACGATCTGCCGTTTCTTCGCACCTTCCTCCAGTTTCCATTCGGCCTGGACTTTGATGCTGCCGTGGCCGTCCTCGTAGATGTGCCGCAGCGTCGTGCGGTCGGTGACGATCTTGCCGCCGAGCGGGAAGTCCGGACCCTTGACCTTCTTCAATAGCTCCGCGGTCGTCGCCTCGGAGTGCTGGATCAGGTGCACGCAGGCGCCGACGACCTCACCGAGATTGTGCGGCGGGATGTTCGTCGCCATGCCGACGGCGATACCGGCAACGCCGTTCACGAGCAGGTTTGGAAACTGTGCCGGCAGAACGGTTGGTTCTTCGCGGGTGTTGTCGTAGTTCGGCCGCATCTCGACGGTGCGCTGCTTGAGCTCCGTCATGAGATGGTCGGAGATCGCCGCGAGCTTCGCTTCGGTGTAGCGTCGGGCGGCGGGCGGATCGCCGTCCACGGACCCGAAGTTGCCCTGGCCGACGACGAGCGGCGCGCGCATCACCCAGTTCTGCGACATCCGCACGAGGGCGTCGTAAACCGTGAGATCATCGTGCGGGTGGTAGTTGCCGGTCACGTCGCCGCAGATCTTGGCGCACTTTCGCGGCTGACGGTCGAACTGCAAGTGCAGGTCGCTGTACATCGTGTATAGGATCCGCCGCTGCACCGGCTTGAGCCCGTCGCGGACGTCCGGCAGCGCCCGCGACGTGATCACGGACAAGGCGTAGTGCAGATAACGGTGCCGGGTTTCTTCAACGATCGAGACGGGCTGAATCGCTTCCGCCATCCTGCGTACCTTCCATTAGAACATTTGTACACTTATTCTATCATCGGCAGTCAACGCGCCGAAGGTCAGTTCTACCAGAGGTCCAAAACGACGGCAGCCCACGGTTGGCTTCCCGTGGGCTGCGCGCGGCGTCGTGGGGACATTCACTTGATACTCTCGGCCGCCGGGACGGCCACGGTCGCCTCAGCCGGGGGATACGCTTTGGTAACGTCGGCCAATTGCTGCCGGTAGTTCGAGGGCACGGGCTCGAAGCCGGACATGGACATGAGGGTGAGCAGCTGCCGGCCGAGCGGCGTGGCACGAGCGTTTTGCATGCCGGTCTTGAAGGAGCCGACAACATCCGGGGCAAGCGCGCCCGGCCAGATGGCGACGACGCTTTCGGGGAACGGCGGCGACTGGTCGAGTACTTTAATCATCTTGAACCGGCCTTCGTTGCGGGTGCGAAAGCATTGCAGCGCCGCCCAATCCACGATCGCGGCCTGAATCGTCTTGTTGTCCGCCACGTCGTGCAGTGCCTCCTCCGCATTCGCCGGCTTGACGATCTGTCCGAAGAACTCCGCCGCCGATTTGCCTTCCTTGAGGCAACCCCGCTCCGCGTACAGACGCGTGTGTTCGCGGGTCCCGGTCGGCAGGGCGAGCGTCTGGCCTTTCAAGTCCGCGAGACTCTTCGCGAGGCTGGTGGCGTGGACGATCAGGAACGCCTGAATCGGGCGGTGCACCGGAGCGGCGACCATCAGCGGCTGCAAGCCCGGCGACTTCTGCTGCAGCCAGGCGAATTCGAAGCCGTAGAACACGCCGAACTGGATCCGGCCGGCCTGCATCTGCTGCTGCATCTCGTCCGCGGTTTGGACCAGCACCAGGTCCGACTTTAGACCGGTCTGCGAATGAACAAGATTATGCAGCGGCGTCGAGAGCGCTTGGAACATTGCAGGCGGGACGTCGCGGAACATGCTGCTCGGCATCCCGATCTTGACCGGTGCCGGTTCGGGCTCCGAGGCCGGTCCGAACCCCGACATCAATGCCATCGCGAGCATCGCGAGCATCGCGCTCAAGTGTCTCACCTGCATGACCTCTCCTCGGTGCAATAAATGACATTTTTCGGGCACGAATCAAGTCATCACGGGACGGCCGGCGGCGGGACCAGGCCGGCGCAGAACCCGCCGGCGGTGATCCTCTCCAGGTTGGCCAGAGCAAGAATTTGTTCGAAAAGCGCCTGGTTGTACTGCCCCATCGCTTGACCGGCGATGACGTCGTTTTGCAGAATGTCTTCGGGCTTGATCTCGGCTGCGTCGCGGTTGGCGCGGGTGCGTTTGGCGAGATCACGGCCTTCCTGTGCGGCCTCGCGGTTCTGGTTGACTTTGCGGGTCGCCTCGACCCAGTTTTCGAAGGCGTCCTCGGCTTCCAGGCGGATCAGGCCGCGAGTCTTTTCCACGACCGCCTCGGCCCGCGCCCAGTACCCTTGCACCGTTTCTTGCCGGGCCTCGCGATTGCCCGCAACCAAGCCCGGCATCTCGATGCCGAGGGCGCCAGGCCTGTAGTCGCCGTTGTGCAGGCCGGTCGGCACCGGCTTGGCATGGATGTCCGACCCGGCCGCGAACGTCCGGCCCTTTGACCGGAACCGCAATTTGCCCTGGGCGTCGACCTCGAGGCGGATCACGTCCGCCGCGACCATTGCCTGAACCAATTCGCCGCGGCGGTCGAGGGCGAGCTGCACGACCTGGTCCTTGTTCGGCTCGACCTTCGGTTCGGGCATCTGCGTGTCGGCCGGGCGAAAAGGGGCGAAGTCTTTATCCACGCCCATCGCCTCGCGGAGCGCGTTCATGGCGCGATCGACGCCGACGGCCGCCTCCGCCTGCTTCGATTCGGCGAGCTTGAGGTAAATCGTGACTTTCGCGACATGGTCCTGGTTGAGCCTGCGGTCGGTGCCGGCTTTGACGATGTCGCGGATCCGTTCCTGCCAGAACCGCAAGTTGCCGACGACGTCGTTGGTGACCTCGACCTGTTGGCGGGCGTAGACGGCAGAGTAATACGTGCGAATGACGGCGTAAGCGGTGTCGTACTCGGTTTGGCAGAGTTCCGCACGGGCGGCGGCCAGGCCGCGACTCGCCTGTTGCTTACGCACCGGCAGGTCGGGGGCGATTAGCCCGGGGGCCCGGAGCCCCATCACGCCGCGATAGCCCGCTTCGTGCGCGGCCAGGCTCGCCCGCGCGGCGGCGAGGGCGGGCTGGCGTTCGTTCGCGATCCGCAGACATTCGAGCAGCGTCAGTGAAGGCGGTTCTGCCGGCGACGGGGGGGCCGCCGGTGCCGCGGGGCCGGGCTGGGCGCTCGCCGAGACGGCGAAATAACTAAGGAGCAATATCGCGACGGGTGACGCCCAGACGATCAGGCGAAGGCGGCGGACGGGACGCGCAAAGGCGATCATCGTGGCGGCCCTCGGACCTTTTCGCTACCCCTGACTGTGGGGGAGTGGCCAGTCGGTGCGAAGCCCCGCGGACGACCGGCAAGCCTCCCTTGGAATCGGCAGCCAAAACGCCGCGCTTCACGGCGGCCGGAAACTCTGAGTACGATTCCCCCGCACGCCGCGCCGCATGGTCCGCCCGTGGCGATTATTCCGGCGCGCGGCCGCGGACGGCTTTTCGGTAGGATTTCACAATGGTCTTTCACGATCCCACCCCCGCCGTCACGCGCGCCCTGGCGGCCGCCCGCGACTGGGCCGTCCGCCGCGACCGCGACGCCGTCGCTCCGCGCGAACTCCTGCTCGGCCTGCTCGACGAACCCGAGGGCCGCCCGGCAGTGCTCCTTGAACGATTCGGCCTCGATTTTCGCACCTGGCAGGGGCCCACACCCCGAACATCCGTCGCGGTCGAGCGCGAGATTCCGTTCGACGTCGCGGCCGATCGGTTGTGCCGACAAGCCCAGCGACTCGCCCGCGCGACGACCGAGGACCACACTTGCACGACCGATCATCTGCTCCTGGCGATCGTGGAACACGCCGCCGATTTGCGCGCGGAATTAACCCAACAGGGGCTGGATATAGCCGGGCTGGAGCGCGAGCTACGTGGCGATGATGCCGAAGCGCTGTCGGTCGACGCGGCACTGGACTGGACGGAGTCCGGCGAGTCGTTCGACGCCGCCCGCATCCTGGACGCCAACGGGAACCGCGCCCGCGAGGCGCTGCGAGTCCTGGAGGATTACTGCCGATTCGTCTTGGCCGACGCGCTGCTCAGTCGCGAAATGAAAGAACTGCGACACGGGCTTGCCGACGCGCTGACGGTCCTGCCCGGAGGAGTTTTGCTGGCGGCTCGGGACACCGAGGCCGACGTCGGCACGGCAATCACGACGCCGCGTGAGCAGCAGCGGTACGCCCTCCGCGACGTGGTCGCCGCCAATATCAAACGACTGCAAGAGTCGCTGCGGACTCTCGAGGAGTATGGCAAACTCCGGTCGGCCGACCTCGGAACCAAACTCGAGTCGCTCCGCTATCGCGCCTATACCCTGGAGCAAATGCTTCAGAGCCGCGACCGTGAGGGAGCGGTCGCGAAGCTCGCCGAAGCCCGCCTCTACGTGCTGCTCTCCGCCGCGACCTGCCGCTCGTCGCTGGAATGGACGATCGCCGAAGCGGCCGCCGGCGGGGCCGATGTTATCCAGCTCCGCGAGAAGTCGTTGCCCGATCGCGAGCTGCTCGACCGCGCCCGCGTCGTCCGCCGCTGGACGCACAAGGCCGGCGTTCTGTTCATCGTCAACGACCGCCCCGACATCGCCCGCCTCGCCGACGCCGACGGCGTCCATCTGGGCCAGGACGACCTGCCCGTCCGCGACGCCCGCCGCAGCGTCGGGCCCGATGCTCTCATCGGCGTCAGCACACACACGCTCGCACAGGTGCGCCAGGCCGTCCGCGACGGCGCGAATTACGTCGGCGTCGGCCCGACGTTCGCGTCGATGACGAAGGAGTTCGACCGACTCGCCGGATTGGAATTTGTGCGAGCGGCAACGGGGAAGACGTCGCTACCGGCATTCGTGCTCGGCGGGGTGACGGTGAAGAATGTCGGCGAGGTGGTTGCGGCCGGCGGGCGACGGGTCGCCGTGAGTGCCGCGATCGCGCAGGCCGAGGACCCGCGGGCGGCCGCGTCGGCATTGCGGCGGGCGCTCTCCCGAATGGACTAGTGAGCGGCGGGGTTTATCCCCGGGGGGACAACCCCCGGCGGGGATAAACCCCGCCGCTCGCAGCACCAAATTGAGAATCGCTTACCCTTCAGTTTCACACCCCGACGCGTGCACTATCGAATTGCGGTGACATCACGCCCCCCGCCTTCGGTGGGCACAGCGTCCGCACCGCGGCGAGGAGCTGCTCCTCGGTCGGCTCGCTGCCGATGATCTCCTCGATTGCATCGTAGACCGCCTTCTTGGTGCCGCCGTCGGTCGCCTGGTAGATGCGCAAGACTTCGGTCATGACCGGGCCCGGCACCTCGCACTGGGTGAGCACCGACGCGAGCGAACCTTCCAGCTGCTTTTCGTAATACGGCTTTTCGCTTTCTGCCGGACCCTGGATCAGTCGCTCGATTTGTTCAATCGGAAGACCGCGCTGCACCAGATCGCGCTTGAGGTCAGCGGCGATTTGGGCCCGCCGTACGACACACCAGCTGATCAGGCCAACGCACATGACCACCGCCAGCAATCCGCCGACGATCGAGACCAGGCCGAGAATTGCATTCGGGTGCCAAGTTGAGAAGAACTCCAACATTTCCGGCCTCCCTTAAGTTGGTGACCGAGACCGCTCAGCGATACCGTCATTTCGCCGTAAGGATCATGACATTGCTAGAAAAAACCAAGTCAGTTCCGGTCGTGCTATCTGGACAAGCGCACAGCAGTAGGGTATGGTGGCTCGGCCGGACGAAAGGCCCGCCAAATGGACGCACTCGCGACCGCGCCGGACCAACTTCAGGAGTTGATTGCCCGCCATTGGGGTATCCGCACGCTCCGACCCTTGCAAGCCCGCGCGATGCAGGCGGTTCTCAACGGCCGCGATTCGCTCGTCGTCATGCCGACCGGCGGCGGCAAGTCCCTCTGCTACCAGGCGCCGCCGCTGGTCCGCGGCGACACGACCGTCGTCGTTTCTCCTCTGATCGCACTCATGAAGGACCAGGTGGACGGGCTGCGGTCGTGTGGCGTGCCGGCCGTTCAACTGGATAGTTCGCTTACGCCGGTCGAGCGGCAGGCATACGAGGATGACGTCCGGCAAGGAGCAGTGCGGTTGCTCTTCGTTTCGCCGGAACGCTTGGTGATGCCGGGCTTCCAGCGGCTGTTGCGACAGATCGACATCCGCACCTTCGCGATCGACGAGGCCCACTGCATCAGTCACTGGGGCCATGACTTTCGCCCCGAGTATCGGCAGCTGAGCCGACTGAAGGAGCAATTTCCGAACGCCTCGGTGCACGCTTACACGGCAACGGCGACCGAGCGCGTGCGACAGGACATCGTTACACAGTTGCACCTGAACGAGCCCGACATCCTCGTCGGCGAATTCGACCGGCCGAACCTGACCTATCGGGTCGTACCAAGGGAGCGCGACCAGCTGCGGCAGGTGCTCGACGTGCTCGCCCGGCATCCGAACGAGGCAGGCATTATCTACAGCATTCGTCGCCGCGACGTGGACGACCTCGCGGGCGAACTCCGCGGCCGCGGCGTGCGCGCGCTGCCCTATCACGCCGGCATGACGCCGGAGGAACGCCGGGCGGCGCAGGACGCCTTTTCGAGCGAGGCCGTCGACGTCGTCGTCGCCACGGTCGCATTCGGCATGGGGATCGACCGCTCGAACATCCGCTTCGTCCTGCACACCGCGATGCCCAAGTCGGTCGAGCACTATCAGCAGGAGGCCGGCCGGGCCGGCCGCGACGGGCTGGAGGCGGAATGCGTGCTGCTCGCCGGCGCCGGCGACTTCATGACCTGGAAGCGAATCATCGAGCGGTCCGCCGCGGAGGCGACCGAGCCGGTCGACCCGGCATACGTCCCCGAGGCGCTACGACACCTGGAGGACATGCAGCGGTATTGCCGCGCGACGACGTGTCGCCACAAGGTGCTGGTCGAGTATTTCGGCCAGCCGTTCGCCCCGGCGAAGTGTAACGCCTGCGACCTGTGCCTGGACGGCGTGAACGCCGACCCCGAGTCACTCGTCATCGCGCAGAAGATCCTCTCGTGCGTGGCGCGGGTCAAGGAAGGGTTCGGCATGCGGCACGTCGTAGACGTTCTCCGCGGCAGCGCCAACGTCAAGGTCCAGAAGTACCGCCACGATCGGTTGTCGACGTACGGGCTTCTGCGCGACGAGCGCGACGCGCAAGTCTGCGATTGGGTCCGACAGTTACTCGACCAGCAGCTGCTTTGGCAAGAAAGCCGCGGCGAGTTCACAGTCTTGCGGCTGAACGACGCGTCATGGGAAGTCATGCGCGGTCACCGCACGCTGTCCTTGACGCGGATGGCACGATCGGACAAGGTTGAGCGTTCGAAGAACGAGTCCGTTTCGTGGGAAGGGGTGGACGAAAAACTGTTCGGGGCCTTGCGGGCGTTGCGCCGGCGAATCGCCGACGAACAGCAGATCCCCGCCTACATCGTCTTCACCGACCGCACGTTGCGGGAGATGGCGCGAACGAAACCGACAACTCTGGAGCGGATGCGCCTGATTCACGGTGTCGGCGAGCAGAAGCTCAAGTCGCTCGGCGAGCGATTCGTGGAGTGCGTCCGGGAATACTTTTAAACGGTTCGCGACGCTTC
>DATJGQ010000865.1:0-2525 GCA_035494815.1 Gemmataceae bacterium | reverse complement strand
TCCCTCCGAAGACTCCGGTCGCGGCAAAACGGGTAGCCATTACATTCACTTCACCCGCGGCGTCGCGTCAAAAATACGGACGCCCTCGCCTTGTTGTCGCGCGACCAATAATTGCCCGTCGCGGCTGAAAGCGAGATGTTGCGTTTCCGACTGGCCCTGCCCCGGCAGCACCAATAGCAATTCTCCGGTGGCCGTCTCCCAGAGCTGCAGTGAGTCGTTGCCCGTGCGACCCGTCGCGAGCCGCGAGCCGTCCGCGCTGAAGGTACAACACCAGCCGGTATCGGGGAGAGTGGCCCGCAGCAGGCCGCCGCGGAGGTCGTACAGGAGAGTGCCGTACTGCACGGCGTCAACGTTCTTGGCGCCGGCGACGGCTGCGAGCGTCCCGTCCGGGCTGATCGCGATTTGGCCCTTGAACGGCGTCGGCAGACTCATTCGGCGGACTTCCGAACCGGTCGTCCGGTCGTAAATGACCAGAGCCGCGCCAGGTTCCGAGGACACGGCGGTGAGCAGCGAGCCGTCGGGCAGCAGTTCGAGAGCGGCGAGTCGGGCGGGCGCGGCCGCGCGATAGAGCTCGCGGCCGCCGGCCGTGTCCCAGCAAATGATTTGTGGATTTTCACCGCCCGTGGCGATCGCCAGGCGACCGCCGTCATGACTCAGTGTCAGAGCCGCGACATTTACGATCGGCGTCTTGACGGCGAAGAACGGCAACCGTTTGCGGTCGTTCAGCCCCCAGACTTCGACCTGATACGGGCCGGGTGCGGCCACAAACGGCGAGACGAACGGGCCGACAAAGGGGAAGTCCGAGCGCGCCTGGGGCCGCGCGGCGACGGCCAGGAGCCGGCCGTCGCCGCTGAGGGCGGTTTTCGTGCCCTGTCGGATCGGCAGCGACCGCGGAACCTGTAACGGGGATTCTTTGCCGTCGGCGTGTAAGAGGGCGAGTTGACCGGTCAATTGCCGCAGGACGGTAAACTCGCGCGGGCCCGGCCCGGCGACGAGTCGCTCCGCCGGCCAGTGGCCGCGACGGATCGCACCCGGTACTTCCCACAGTTTGACCGTGCGGTCCAGTCCCGCGGAGACCAGCCGCCGGCCGTCCAGGCTGAACTCGACATAACTGGCGCCCCGATCGTGACCGCGAAACGTGTGCACGGTGAGTCCGTTGGTCGCCTCGAACAACTTCACCGTCGTGTCCTCCCCGGCAACGGCAATCAGTTTGCCGCCGGGGTGATAGGCGATGTCGTCCGCGGCGGTCCCGGTGAGAAAGGCGCGTTGCTCGTTGCCGGCGGCGACGTCGAAAATCACGACCTTGCTGGTCACATCGCCGGAGGGGACCTGGCTCTCGGTGAGCGAGAGATTCCGCACGACAGCGAGTTCGCGGCCGTCCGGTCGGAAGGCCATTCCGAAGAAGAATCCCGGTTGCGACCAGAGCACTTCGCCCGTCGCCGCGTCGTAGATTCGTAGCCGCATCCCGCCCATGCCGATGGCGGCGATCCGCCGGCCGTCCGGGCTGACAACGGCCTGATTCCGGGAGGTCATCTGCCCATTCCCGAAGTCCACGCGATAGAGCACTTTAGCCGGCGCGGCCGCGAGGTCCCAAGCGATGACGCCGACGTGATTGCGGTTTTGTTTTCGGAAGTAAGGTGTCATCCGTTCCAAGCCCGGAACCCGATGCGCTGCCGCCGCGCCTTCGGGCACTTCCGTGATCGCGATTAGTCGCCTCCCGTCGTCGACGAATCTCACTTCCGCGAGCGAACGGCCGAGGTGTTCGAACTTGTGAACCGGTGGACCACCGGAAACCTCCCAAATGCGAACGAGTCCCTGCATGCTCCGCAGGATCGGGACGATGCGTCGTGGGTCGTAAACGGTCATCGACGCGCCGGGCCGCGTCGAACCACAAGCGGCGACGCAACGGCCGTCCGGGCTGAATGTGATGTGCTGAATATCGGGCGGGGAGTCGCCGAGGATCGTGCGTTCTTTTCGGGCGGCGACGTCCCAGAGGTGCACCCCGTCGGCGCGGGCGACGGCCAGCAACTTGCCGTCGTGGTTGTAAGCAGCCCGTGGCCCGACATGGGGATCCAGTGGGATCGCGAAATCCACCCGTCCGGTGGCCGAATCGCCCAGGCGGAGGACGTTGGCCGGCCCGTCGTGCGCTGCGAACGAAGTCCCGTCGGGGCTAAAAACGACGGGGAGCCGATCGACGGCTACGCGGCCCACCGTGGGCAATTCCGCCAGTTCGCCGTGGCACTCTCGCTTGAGATACCGCCATTCCCAACCGCGCAACTCGCTCGGGCACGCGTCGAGGAACCGTTCGCCCTGCGAGACGTTGTTCCCCTGCAAGGCGAACTGCGCCGCCATGACGCGCTGAACGTAGGCGGTTTGCTTCTCGGCGGCGAGGGTCGCGGCTAACTTCGCTCGGGCGTCGGACTCCCTCTGCAGACTGTCTTGCTCGCGCGTGAGCGCCTCAGCCGTCTGGCGCGCTTTGTCCGAAACGATCAGGAACGCGGCCGTCAAACCGACGAGGAGGACGA
>DATJGQ010000864.1:0-2174 GCA_035494815.1 Gemmataceae bacterium | reverse complement strand
AATGCGGACCGGCCGCGCGTCGCCCGGGGCCGCCGTGGCCAGGACTTTGCCGCGTGGCGCGAAGGCGAGATGGGCGACCGGCGTTGCATGACCATTCAATTCGTGAACGATGTTGCCGTCGAGCGAGCACAGGAGAACGCGCCGGCCCTGTGCGAGTGCGACGGATTGCCCATCGGGTGTGAAGGCGACCGCGCGAACAGGTTCCGGGATGCCCGCCGCACGCCAGAGGCGGGCGAGCGCACCCTCGGGCAGTTCGTCGCCGTCACGGCCTGCCGGGCCGGCGGCGGCCGGCGTCGCCGTCAGAATGATCAGCACAAGCGCGAGCCGCTCCATTGAGCGCCTCGGCAATTTGAGACGGGGGATTCGGGCGAGCGCCCCCACGATACCCGCCCGCCGGCCGGCGGTCCAGAGTCCAGCGTTTTCGGCCCGGCGTTTGCTCGCGCTAAATGATTGGATCGCCCGTCCGGTCAGGATGCACCCGATGCCCCGCACCGCCGCCCGGCGACCGCTGCCACTCTCCGGTTCGGTCCGCAAGCGCCCGTTCGACGTCGCCGAAACGCTCCGCCGCATCCGCGTGGCCGTCAAACCGTTCGCGAAAGCGGCAATGTTTGAACTCGCCGACGACGGGTTCGACTCCGTGTTCGAGCAACTCGTCGCGTGCATGATTTCGATCCGCACGCGCGATGAAGCGACGGTGCCGATCGTCCGCCGGCTATTCGCGAAGGCCCGGACGCCGGCGGAGATGAGCCGTCTGAGCCTCGCCGAGATCGACGCGCTCATCCGGCCGTCCACTTTTCACGAAGCGAAGGCGGCGCAAATTCGCGACATCGCTCGTCGGGCGGTGGCCGATCTGGGCGGCGAGTTACCTTGCGATCCGGAAGTGCTCATGTCCTTCCGCGGCGTCGGCCCGAAGTGTGCGAACCTCGTGCTCGGCATCGCCTGCGGCCGGCCGTTCATCAGCGTCGACGTTCACGTCCACCGCGTGACCAACCGTTGGGGCTACATCCGGGCCACGACGCCGGAGAAGACGATGGCCGCGCTGGAACAGAAGCTGCCGCGGCGGTACCGGGTAGAGATCAACTCGCTGTTAGTTCCGTTCGGCAAGCACATCTGCACCGGCGTGCGGCCGAAATGTTCAACGTGCCCGGTCGCGGACATGTGCCGGCAAGTGGGAGTGACAAGCCACAGGTAGGTGGTTGGGTGGTTAGGTGGCTAGGTGGTTAGGTGGTTAGGTGGTTGGGTGGTTAAAGACAAAACCGCCTAACCACCTAACCACCTAACCACCTGTCTTCTGCTTCCACCCCGCGGCGTCTTCGCCATCGAGGCGGAGCGTCAGACATTTTGCACTGCCGCCGGCTTTGAGGAACTCGTCGAGCGGCGTCGCGACCGGCGTGTAGCCGCGGGCGGATAGCGCGTCGGCGAGATTGGGGCAGCCCGTATTCGTGACGACCGTTTTCCCGACAACGACCGCGTTGCAGCCGAACCGTCGCGCCTCCGCCTCGCCGACTTCGATCAGCGACTCGACGTGAGCCAACATGACCTTCTGTGCATACTCGTCGAACGCCCGGGGATACCAGAGGGCCTCGCCGGGCGCGAGCGGGCAGAAGCACGTGTCCAAGTGATAAAAGTGACCTTGGACGAGTTCCAACGGGAGGACCTGGACGCCGAGTTCGCGGCCGAGCCACTGATGGCCGTGAACGTCGCTGCGGATGCGGTAGCCGGCGAAGAGGGTGTCGCCGCAGAACAGGGCGTCGCCGGCCCCTTCGTGGTACATGCCCTCCGGCAGGTGCTTGACCTCGAATCCGTGCTCGGCGAACCAGGCGTCGAAGACGGGCGATTCGCGGGCCCGCTCGCTGTGCCGGAAACTGGCGCTGTAGAAGCGGTTCCCAAACATCAGACCGGCATTCGCCGTGAAGACGAGATCAGGCAGCCCCGGTTGCGGCGTTAGGAGATCGACTTGCACGCCGAGGCCGCGGAGGATGGTGACGAGGCGGTTCCATTGTTCCTTCGCCAGAGCGCGGTCGCTGCCGTGTGAGCGGCTCATCCACGGGTTGATTTCGTACTCGATCCCGTAGAAGTCGGGCGGGCACATGAGGATTCGGGGCACTGGCATGGGATGAAACCTGATGAAAACGATAACGACTGCGCTGTATTCCTATTGTACGCCACCCGTT
>DATJGQ010000863.1:0-9196 GCA_035494815.1 Gemmataceae bacterium | reverse complement strand
TCGCAATCCCGCTCGCCAATTCCGAGGTGCGTCCATGAAAGCTTTCCGACCCGTAGCCGCACTACTGACGTTGGTCATTTTCGCGGGCATCGCGTACGTGCGACAGGTCGCAAGTCCGAGCGGCCCGGCAATGGTCCAGGCGGCGAACAAGTTCCTCGCGTCGCTCTCGGCCGAGCAGCGGGCGCAGGCGTCGTTCAAGGCGGACGACCAGGAGCGGCTGAACTGGTTCTTTGTGCCACGAGAAGATGCGAAGACGAAGAAGCCGACCCGCAAGGGTGTACGATTCGAGGAGATGTCGGCGACACAGCGGGAGGCCGCGCTGGCGCTGTTACAGTCGGGCACAAGCGCGAGCGGCTACAAGGCCGCGACGACCATCATGAGCCTGGAAGCGATCCTCAAGGAGTTGGAAAAAGAGAGCGGCCCCGTGCGAAACCCCGGCTGGTATTTCGTCAGCATCTTCGGCACGCCGGCGCCGTCGGGGAAGTGGGGCTGGCGGATCGAGGGGCACCACCTGTCGCTCAACTTCCTCGTCGATAATGGGCAGGTCGCCTCCGCGACCCCGTGCTTCTTCGGCGCAAACCCCGCGACGGTGATGGACGGTGCCCGCAAAGGCACGCGAGCGATCCCGGAGGTGGACGACCTGGCCCGCGAACTGTTTGCCTCGCTCGACGCAGACCAGAAAAAATCGTGCGAACAACCAAAGCTCTTGCCGGAGATCGTGAACAATACCGGCGCGAAACTCGGCGATCCAATCGGCATCGCAGGCGCGAAGCTGACAGAGCAGCAACGCCGCACACTGATGAAACTGATTCAGGCGTACACAAGCAAGTTGCCCGAGGACATCGCGCAGGCGGAATTGGCCCGAGTGAATCAGGCGGGCGTTGAGAAGATTCATTTCGCCTACGCCGGCGGAGCCGAAAAAGGCAAGCAGCACACGTATCGCCTGCAGGGACCGACGTTTGTGGCCGAATTCCTCAACCAGCAAGCGGATAGTGCCAAAAACCCCGCCAACCATATTCACAGCGCCTGGCGGCATTTGCCGAAAGACTTTGGCTTGTAAGGGTTAAATAAGATGTAACGCCGCGTGTTGCCCGGACTCGCGGCGTGGACTATGTTTGATCGACCGAACGGTAAGTCCAGTTTTGGTGGATTTACCGGGGGCAAGTCGAGGGGTCTCGCCCGAAGGCCAGAACGCCTTTCATCCTCGAAAGGGCAAACCCGCTCGAAAGACGGCGACGCAAAGCGATGGGCCTAAAGACGTAAGTCAACGGCTGCCACGCTACCGAAGGGATGGGCGAAGGCGAAGAGCCCGTCCATCCCGAGCGCCTCCCCAGCCAACACCCGGCGCTCGCTCGGTCCTCGGGGCCGCTCACGCGGTATCCCTCGACTTGCCCTTGTGTCATTTTCCGCTCAACTCCGCCATCCTCCCCGACCGATACAATCCGGACGAAGCGCAACCTTCCGCGCCGCGCGTGCCCGTTGCTTCAACGGAGGAAGTATGGGACGTCCCATCGTTCTGTCGGCGGTTCTCTCGCTTTCTACGGCCACGCTCTTTGCTCAACAAACTTCGTCGCGCGGGACGGCGCTGCCCAAGCCATCGATGCCGACGCCGAGTCAGATGATGCCGGGCGGCGGGCCGAACGCGCGGCCGGCGGAACCGGCGAAACTTCCCGCCGTGGAGGGGCCGATCGCGACGGCGACGCCGTTCGACGGCGGCGCGCTCGAGGTCAAGTATCAGAGCGGTTCGTGGCAACTTTGGGCCGGGCGAACGATGATCAAGGATTTCGGCCGCGCGGAAATCGAGGCCCGCGAGGCGCTGCAGCTGTTCCGCGACCTGCGGGTGAACTCCCGCGGGGTGATCGGCGGCGTCTTCGAGTTCTGGCTCAGCGACGGCGAGGCGCCGTCCGGAATTGTCCGAAGCCGCAAGATCATCAGCTTCAACCCTGCGGTCTTGCGCGTCGAGCAGGTCGCCGGCACCTGGTGCCTGCGCGACGACCACGTCGTGCTCTACAACTTCGGCCCGTCGAAGAGCGACGCCGAGGCGGCTCTCGCCGTCTGCCGGCATTACGGCTTCAACCAGCTCGGCTACGTCGGGCAGCCGACGCCCTTCCTGAAATACCTGATGGTCGACAAGAACGCCCCGCTGCCGAAGTTCGGCGCGCCGCCCGCCGTGCCGGCGTCGGCACGGATGACGGCGGCGGAAGATGCGTGGCGGCCGTTCGCGATTCCGCAAGCCGGTACCATCGGAGCGTTGCAGTTGCTCGACTACCGCCGGCTCGAACTGCGTCGCGAGGGCGGCCAATGGCACCTCGCCGTGGACAAGTTGCCACTGTGGGACTTCGGCACGTCCGAGCGTGAAGGGCGGAATGTCCTTCAGGCGCTGCAGCAACTCCGTTGCACGGAGATCTGCAAGGTCGGCGATACCAGTTTCGGCTTTTTCCTCGCCAACGGCCGGGCGCCCTGGGGGACGCTCGTCGGCTTGCCGTCGCGGCCGATCAACCGCGACGGGCTGACGGTTCGGCAGGTCGAAGGGGCGTGGGGCGTCTACGAGGACAGGCGGCGGCTGTTCGATTTCGGCTCCAACGCCGACGCCGCGAAGAACGCGCTCGCGGCGATGAAGTACTATCAATTCGATACGATCTGCCCGATCGGCGGCGGGCACCTGGGCGGGCTGAATCTTTTGGTGAAGGCACGCGGATTCTAGCGCTGCCAAGATCGCGCCAGAATTTAAGACGACAGCGGTTCGATCGCAACTTCGGCGGTTTTCGGACCGTGCGATACTTCGCCGTTGACGCTCGGCGCCGCCGGTTCCACGACGGCTGCCCGCCGGTTTCCAACCAACGTGTAGAGCACCGGCAACACCAGCAGTGTCAGTAACGTACTACTGACGACGCCGCCGATCACGACGGTGGCCAGCGGCCGTTGTACTTCCGCCCCCATCCCCTGGCTCAAGGCCATCGGTAGAAAACCGAAGCTTGCCACCAGCCCCGTCATCAGGACGGGCCGTAGCCGCGTCAGCGCCGCTTCCTCGACCGCTTCTCGTAGCGGGAGCCCCCGGTCGAGCAATTGCCGCACTTGACTCACGAGCACCATGTCCCCGAGCACGGACACGCCGGACAGCGCAATAAAACCGACGCCGGCGGAGATCGAGAACGGCATGTCGCGGACCCACAACGCCATGACACCGCCGACCGCGGCGAACGGCACGCCGGAAAAGACGCGGAGCGAGTCCCAAAGTCGGCCGTAGGTCATGTGGAGCAGCATGAAGATGATGAGCAGGGCGGCCGGGACGACGATCATCAGCCGCGTGCGGGCGCGCTCCAGGTTCTCAAACTGCCCGCCGATCTCCCAGCGATAGCGCCCCGGCGGCAGTTTCACTTTTTCCGCCAGTTGACGCCGCACGTCGGCGACGAACCCGCCCTGGTCGCGGTCGCGGATGTTGCACTGGATCGCGACCCGTCGTTGCCCCCATTCCCGGGTAATGGTCGACGGCGCCTCGATCGTCTGGATCGTCGTCAGGCGTCCTAGGGGCACGAGCTCTCCGCCGGGGGCGACGACGGGGATGTCGCCGACCGTTTTCGCGTTTGCCCGCAGGCGTTCCGGCAGACGGATGACGAGCGGAAAACGGAGCTGCCCTTCCACGACTTCGCCGAGCGGTTTCGAGCCCAACGCCTCAATCAGATCGAGCACCTGCCGCGCCGGCACGCCATATCGGGCGAGCTGCTCCTGCCGAACTTTGATCTGCAAAACTGGCTGACCGGTGACCTGTTCGGTGCTGATATCGGAGCCCTTTGCCGCCTTGAACACCTTCTCGACATCGTCAGCCTGGTCCAGAAGCACGGCGAAGTCGTCACCGAAGAGTTTCACGACGACGTCGGTCTTTGACCCCGTCGTCATCTCGTGGACGCGCTGCTCGATCGGCTGCGAGAAGGTGATCTTCTGGCCCGGGATGTCGTCCAATTCCTTTTCCATCAGCTTCATCAACTCCGCCTGTGTACTGGCTTTTTTCCACATGTGGCGGGGCTTGAGCGCGATGAAGAAATCGGTCAGTTCGATGCCCATCGGGTCGGTCGCGACCTCGCCCACACCGCAGCGGCACCAGACCGTGTCGACCTCGTCGGGGAATTCGGAGAGGACGGTCTTCTCCAACGACGTGTTGAGCCGGTTCGCCTCGTTGATGTCCGTCCCGGCCAGTCGAATAACGTTTCCGGCGATCGCGCCTTCGGACAGCCGCGGGATGAACTCCGACTGTAGCCCACGGGCGACGGTGATCCCCGCGATCAGCGCCACGACCGCAAAGCCCAGCACGGCCACGCGGTGATATAGGGCGGCGTGGAGGATCGGGCGATAGACGCGCGTCGCAACGCGGATCACGAGCGGGTCGCGATCGTGCAACCGCCGCGGCAGGAACAGGCTGCACAGAACCGGCATGAGGGTCAGTGAGAAGATCAGCGACCCCAGAAGCGCAAAGATCACCGTCAGCGCCATGGGCCGGAACAGTTTGCCCTCGACGCCCTCCAGCGTCAGGATCGGCAGGTAAACGGTCATGATGATCAGTTCGCCGAAGAGCGTCGGCCGGCGGACCTCGATGGCGGCGTCGGCGACCACTTCGCGCTTGTCGCGCGCGCTCCCGCGATCGTGTGCCAGATGCCGCACGACGTTCTCGACCAGCACCACCGAACTATCGACCACCAGCCCGAAGTCGAGCGCCCCCAGGCTAAGCAGGCTACCGGCGATCGCGAAGCGCCACATGCCGCTGAACGCGAACAGCATCGACAGCGGGATCGCGAGCGCGACGATCAGCCCCGCCCGCAGGTTGCCGAGGAACAGGAACAGGACGGCGACGACCAGCAGCCCGCCTTCGAACAGGTTGTTGCGGACCGTGCCGATGACGTGGTCGACCAGTTCCGTGCGGTCGTAAAGCTTGATGATTTCGATACCCGGCGGCAGGGTCGGCCGGATTTCATCGAGCTTCGCGTTCAGGCGGTGCGTCACGTCGTGGCTGTTCTCACCCATCAGCATGAAACCGAGGCCGAGGACGATCTCGCCCTTGCCGTTGGCCGTCGCGGCGCCGCGGCGGATCTCGTGGCCGGTCTGCACCTCGGCCACGTCGGCCACGCGGATCGACACGCCTTCTTTCGCCGTGATGACGATGTTTCGCAACTCATCGACCGTCCGCGTGACCGCCACGCCCTGAACGAGCAGGGCCTCGCCGGCGAGTCGCAGGTCGCCGCCGCCGACGTTGAGGTTGTTCGCCTGCACCGCCTCCGCGACCTGCTGAAACGTCAGGCCGTGCTTGATCAGTTTCTGGGGGTCGATCCGAATCTGATACTGCTTTTCGAGCCCGCCCCAGGAGTTGATCTCGGCGACACCCGGCACCGTCCGCAGCGCGGGCTTGATCATCCAGTCGTGGACGGTCCGAAGCTCGTCGAGCGGCTTATCCTTTCCCGTGACGGCGTAGTGCAGGACCTCTCCGAGGCCGGTCGCGATCGGGCCCATCCGCGGCCGCGCGATGCCCGGAGGCAGTTCGACCGTCGAGAGTCGTTCGGCGACCTGCTGCCGCGCGAAGTAGATGTCCGTCCCGTCACGAAAGATGACGACGACTTGCGAGAGGCCGAATTTCGAGATCGATCGCAGCGTTTCCAGGCCGGGCAGGCCGGCAAGGGCCTGTTCGACGGGAAAGGTGATCTGCCGTTCAACTTCTTCGGGCGACAACGCCGCCGCGACGGTGTTGATTTGGACCTGGACCGGCGTCGTGTCGGGGAAGGCGTCGATCGGCAGGTTCCAGAGCGCGACGATGCCCAGCCCGGTCAAGGCGACAGTGCCGAAGAGAACCAAGAAGCGATTGCGCAGGGACCAGCGAACGATGGCGTCGAGCATGGAGTTCGTTGGGTTAGCGACTCTTCCCGGGCCCGGTCAATCGTCGCCGGCGCCGATCCGGTCCTTGAGCAGTTCCGACTTCAGGACGTGGCTGCCGGTCGTCACGACCATTTCGCCCGGCACCACGCCGGCAAGGATTTCGACGACTCCGCCCTGCCGCATGCCGACGTTGACCCGGCGCACCCGATACTCCAGTTCGCCGTACTTTACGAAGACGATGTGACTGCACCCCTCCCATTGCACCGATTCTTCCGGCACGACAATCGCCTTCGGTTCGCCGCGAACGGTGATCGTCGCCGTGCCGAAAGCCCTCACTTTGAGTCGGCCGTCCGCGTTGTCGAACTCCCCGTGAAGATGGAGCAGGCGGGTCTTTTCGTCGACCGACGGGCTGATCCAATTTAATTTGCCGGGGGCGACGGCACGAAAGTCTCCGTCGGCACGAAACTCGATCGTCTGACCGACCCGCAGCACCGCCGCGGCGTCAGGCGAGACGTCGATGTGCGCATGAAGCTGGCTGGCGTCGCCGATCGTCAGAATGACCTGCCGCGCCGCGACCACTTCGCCGGCGACGACCGCGCGGTCGACGAGTTCACCGGCGAACGGTGCTGCCACGGGGAGCAGATTAGCCGTCGTCGTGTTCGTCGGAAGCCCCGACGTAAAGTCGGCCGGGAGACCGAGGAATTGCACTTTGCGCGTCAGTTCATCGACCGGCAAGGAGCCCCATCCTTCGTCGCGGACCGGCAGCCCGAGACCGATGAGCGCCTGTTGGGTCGTATAGACGTGGACCTGGGCGTCGCGCAGGGCGGACTCCGCCTCGGCGACGGACCGGTCGGGTGCCGACGCCGTGCGGAGCGCGTCCCGGGCGCGCGTTCGGCTCTGGACCTGCACGATGGCCTGAACGTAATCGGCCTTCGCCTTGCCCACGTCCGGAGCATCGATGATCGCAACGACTTCGCCGGCCTTGACCTTCTCGCCAAGATCTTTGAGGACGTGGGTGACGATGCCGGCGGCGCGTGGCCCGAGCTTGGCCACACGGTCAGGGTCGTAGTCGAGGGACGCGGTCGCCGACACCGTCGCGGCCATGGGCTGTTCGCGGACGGCATCCAGGCGGAGGCCCGCCTTTCGGAACGCTTCCTCGGACGCGAAGTGGACGCGGGCGGTCAGCAGCTTACACGAGCTCGGATCGTGCGTCGGCACGGCGGAGGGGTCGAACGCCACAGACACCGGTTTGAGTTCCGCGGGCGTCGCCGACTTCGCCGCCAGTTCGGGATGACAGATGACGCACTGTTCTTCGGGCAGGTTGTGCTTCTCGCACCACGCGTGTTTCGCCGGGCCGTCCGGTTCCTTCGCAGGCGGCTTCTTGTCGTCGTCGTCGACTCTGCCGGGCTCGCCCGCAAACAGCTCGGAGAACTTCGGCGCGGTCCAGTTCGTCGTGTGACCCCAATAGAAGAGGCCGCAAAGGGCGGCACCGACGACGAGCGTCGGAATCGCGCGGAGCAGCCCGGTCAGTCCGCGGTGGATGGCTGAAAACACGGTGTCCCCTCAGCGCCCGCTCTTGGTCAATGCGGCGCGACGGTCCAGAACACGAACCGGGTGAATGACATGTTCTTGGAGTCGCGACGATCGTCGCGGTTCATCGTAAAAGTGCCGGACTATCCGGTCAAGGCGCAGGCGCAGCCCGCAGCTCCGGTGTCGGCTACATTGTCACCGGCCTGTTCAAAACCTGTCACCGAAGGAAAGATATTATGAGAACGACCGTCAGCGAGGAGTTCGTGCGGTACCTGGAGCACTTGGCCGGGCGGGTCGAGCGGGCCGCGCGGTCGATCCCGCAGGACAAGCTGTATTTCAAGCCGTTCCGGTTCGGCAACAGCATCGGGCACTTGATCCTGCACTTGACCGGCAACCTGAATCACTACATCGGCGCCGGTATTGCGGGCAGCGGCTACGTTCGCAATCGGCCGCTCGAGTTCACGGACGCGAACCCGCCACCGCCGAACGTGGCGTTGGAGCGATTCCGGGAGGCCGTCGCGATGGTCGTCCGCACGATCCGTTCGCTCGACGACGCCGGCTGGCAGGTGCCCGTCCAGGAACAGCCGCCGATTCAAACCCGCTTCGGACTGGTCCTCGTCTGCGTCTCCCACATCAACAACCACGTCGGCCAGATGGCATATCTTGTGCAGGCGCTAGGACACAGCACCGAGGAACCGCCCGTCTGGTGACTTCCGGGAGGACAACACGATGGCGACTCGCGTCCGCTGGCTCGGCCACGCCTGCCTGCTATTCGAGACCGGCGGCAAGCACGTACTCATCGACCCATTCTTGACGGGCAATCCAATGGCGGCAGCGAAGGCGGGCGAAGTGCCGGCCGACTTCATCCTCGTCTCGCACGGCCACGGCGATCATCTCGGCGACACGGTCGCGATCGCCAAGCGGACGGGTGCGACCGTCATCGCCAACTACGAGATCGCCGGCTGGCTCGGCAAACAGGGGCTCAAAAAGACACACGGCATGCAGCACGGCGGCGGGTATGACTTCGACTTCGGCCGGGTGAAGCTGACACTCGCCTTCCACGGCTCGCAACTGCCCGACGGCTCCGAAGGCGGCAACCCGTGCGGCTTCCTGCTCTATTTTAAAGACGGGAAGAAGGTCTACGACGCCGCCGACACCGGCCTTTTCGGTGACATGAGGCTGATCGGTGAGGAGAAGATCGATCTGGCGTTTTTGCCGATCGGCGACAACTTCACGATGGGCCCGTTCGACGCACTGCGGGCGGTGGCGCTGCTCACGCCGGCTCGCGTGGTCCCGATCCATTACAACACGTTCGACCTGATCAAACAGGACGCGCAAGCGTGGGCGGAGCAGGTGCGCAATGAGCGCAAGGCCGAGCCGGTGGTAATGAAGCCGGGTGACTGGCTGGACGTGTGATCAGGCGGCGGCGCGCTCGGCCAATTTCGTCACATCCGGCGCGTCGCTCAGGCGAACCTGGTCGCAGCGTTCGCCTTTGGAGTCGTAGAAGAGGATGCGGTGCTCGTCGCCGGCCCAGACGGCGTAGGTCTTGAGTAGCTGCCGCCCTTGGACCTGGAAGAAAAGCCCGCACGGCCGGCCGCAGCGGCGGACCACCGCCTGTCGCAAATGGGCCTGCTCCGGGTCGATGTGATCGACTTCACACAAGCGATCCCGCACGAAGAGGCGCAGTTGGTCCAGCGTCGGCAACGGAACGACTCGCACATCCATGGAGCACGTCTCAGTGAGCCGGGCGAGCGTCGAGCCGTGAGGCCGACGTGGCCGGCGTTGAACCAACCACGTCGGCCTCGCG
>DATJGQ010000862.1:0-2200 GCA_035494815.1 Gemmataceae bacterium | reverse complement strand
CTTCTTGAGCAGTTGCAGCACCTCCTTGATCGGCGTCTGACCCTGCCCAAAGGGGAGATTGCCGCCGGCCGCGGTGCGGTCCTTGACGTGCAGGCTGATGATCTTCGAGTGGTACTTCTCCAAGACCGGGATCGGCGACTTGCCCTTGGTGCCGGCGACGTAGTGCCCGATGTCGTAGTTGAAGCCGACGTACTCGCCGACGCGCATCAGAGGATCGATGTCATCGATCGTCGGAACGTTGTTCGTGTGGTTGTGGAACGCGACCCAGACCCGGTGCTTCTCGGCGAACGGGGCGAGCCGCTGGATCGCCTGATCGCTCCGCTCGGTGGTGATCGCCTTGCAGCCCAGGGCCTTGGCGATCTCGAAGTTGAAGTCAATGTCCTCGTCGGTCGGGCCGAAGGAGACCTTGTGGATGTGAATGTTGACGCCGGCGTCGTTGTACATCTTGCGGAGTTGCGCGCACCGGGCGAGTTGCGCCTCGCGGAGCCTGGCGCGGTCGGCATCGCCCGCCGGGGGAGGCGCCGCCTTCTGGGCGTCTTTGCCCTGCCCATCTCCCCGACCACGACCGCGCCTGCCGCCGCCGGTAATGCCGGCGAAGGCGCGGATGGGGCCGTCCATTAGCTCCGTCTCGCTCAGGCCGTCCTTCAGGAGGCAATCGAGCGTGTACTCGGCGGTATCCGGCCCGCCGCGATAGCTGTAGGTGATGCAGCCGATCCGGACGCCGTTGAAGATGGAGTCGGGCTTGCCGGTCGCATCGCCGAGGACGCCGCGCGGCAGGACCGCGGACGCCGCCAGGGCGGCCGTGCCGCCGAGAAATGCCCTCCGCGTCATTCGGTCGCCGATGGTGTTCCGCGTCATGGTCCCTTCCTTTCATAGCGAGCATTCCACTGCCGATGGTATCATCGAGGCCGCTGCGAGAACAGGGCGTGGAGTGATGCCATGGAGCGTGCGGATCGAGACCGGCTGTTGCAGGACGTCGAGGCGTTCTGCCGGGCCTTGCGGCCGATCGAGGAGCGGTGCTACCTGGAGCGGCGGTTCAACGACCGGATCGTGCCCCTGGCGCGGGAGCACGGGCTGCTCGGCATGCCGGTCCCCGTCGCCCACGGCGGCCGGGGGGCCGACACGGTGACGTACGCCCGGGCGCTCGCGCGGATCGGCCGGGAGGGGACCGGCGTGCGCACGTTCTTCTCCGGCCACTCGTCGATCGGCCAGGGGCCGATCATCGCGTGGGGCAGCGACGAGCAGAAACGCCGGTTCCTGCCGCGCTCGGCCGCCGGCGAGGTCGTCTGCGCGTTCGGCCTGACCGAGCCGGGGGCCGGCAGCAACCCGCGCGAGATGGCGATGACCTACCGCCGGCGCGGCGACGAGTTCGTGCTCAACGGGGAGAAGTACCTGATCTCCAACGGCGGGATCGCCGGCGTGATCGTCACGTTTGCTTACCCTGAGGGCCGCACCGGGCGGATCAGCGCGTTCCTGGTCGAAACCGGGCGGCCCGGTTTTTCGAGCGAGTCGCTCGAGCCCAAGGTCGGCAACGTGACGTCCGACACGGCCCGGATCGTGCTGCGCGACTACGCGGTCCCCGCGGCGAACCTGCTGGGCGCCGAGGGCGACGGCCTGGCGATCGCGATGGACACTTTGGTCGGCGGCCGGCTGAGCGTCGCGGCCGGCTGCCTGGGGGTGATCGAGGACTGTCTCGACGAGGTCGTCGCGTACGCGAAGGCACGGCAGCAGCACGGCAAGCCGATCGCGCGGCACCAGCTCGTACAAGAGCACGTCACGGCGATTGAGATGCACAGGGTCTCGACCGAGGCCCTGGTCTTCCTCGCGGCCGAGGCGAAGGACGCGAGCGTGGCGTCGCCGGGCGACTCCTCGCTTCGGACCCGGGCCGATCGGCTCGCGGCCCAGTCGAAGCTCCACGCCTCGCGCGCCGCCTGCGACGCAGCCGACCGCGCCGTGCAGGTCTTCGGCGGCCGCGGGTTCCTCGAAGCCTTCCGGCCCGGCCGCCACTTCCAGGACACCCGCGTGACCCGGCTCTACGAGGGCACCGATGAGATTTTGACGCTCAAGATCGCCGCGGCCGTGCTGGGGAAGGACTACCAGGCCTTCCAGTGAGGCGCGACCCGGAATGGGCTTAACCCGTTCCCGGCGGGGCCGCCACGATGGAGGCTGGAACCGGCGTGAGCGAACCAGCGCGTAATTC
>DATJGQ010000861.1:0-2643 GCA_035494815.1 Gemmataceae bacterium | reverse complement strand
CATCGGCCGCGTTGTCATCCCCGAGCCGAGCTGGTGGGATCCGGAGAGTCCGTTCCTTTACACGGCCGTGGTCGAACTTTGGGGGGACGGCGACAAGGTCGACGCGACGCGTTTTTCGTGCGGCTTGCGGACGGCCAAACTAACGCCGCATGGTCTTTGGTGGAATGGGCGCTCGCTCGATTTGAACACGCGATCGACGCCGAGTCGAACCGAAGCCGAGTGGGCCCATGCGCGGGCGGAGGGGTTCAACGCCGTCGACGTCCCGGCCGCGGCGGCAGCGGACGCATGGGACTACGCGGACCGTGTCGGCTTGTTGATCATGACCGATCAGGCGACGCGAGTTGATGCGGTTCGTCACCCCAGCGCGCTCGGCTGGACCAGCGACGGCGAACTGCGGCTCAACTGACGATCTCTGTCAACGCCCCCGCGAGCCGATCAATCTCGTCGGCCGTGTTGAACGGGCCGGGGCTGACCCGGACAGTTCCTTCTGGGAATGTGCCGATCGCTCGGTGAACGTATGGGGCGCAGTGCAGGCCGGGGCGGATGGCGATATCGAACGAATGGTCGAGTATGCCGCCGAGTTCCGCCGCCGGCAGGGCGTCGCATTTGAAGCTGATCGTGCCGACGCGGCGGGCGTGGTCGCGGTGGCCGTAGACGGTGAACCCGTCGAGTTCGTCCAACCGCCGCCAGAGCCGTTCGACCAGCCCCGCCTCGTGCCGGTGGATCGCGTCCAACCCGCGGGCCTCGACGTAATCGAGTCCCGCGATCAGGCCGGCGATGCCGAGCACATTGGGGGTGCCGCCTTCGAGGAAATACGGAAATTCGCGCGGCTGCGTTTCGCTGGCCGAGTCGCCGCCGGTGCCGCCCTCACGCCAGGGCCGGAGTTCTGCACGCGGGCCGACGTAAAGCGCCCCGGTCCCGGTCGGGCCGAGCAGCGACTTGTGACCCGGGAACGCGAGCAGATCGATCTGCATCGCCTGGACGTCGATCGGTATGACGCCGATCGTTTGCGCGGCGTCCACGAGGAAGAGCAGGTCGCGTTCGCGGGCGATGCGGCCGATCTCGCCGACCGGCTGCACGGTGCCGAGCACGTTGCTGGCGTGAGTCAGGTCGACGAGTCGCGTCTTCGGCGTTATTGCTTTGCGGACGGCTTCCGGGTCGATCGTGCCGGACCCGTCGGCGGCGATGCGCGTCAGCGTGATCGTCCCGGCGAGTTCGAGCGCCCTGAGCGGCCGGCTGATGCTGTTGTGTTCCAGGTCGCTCGTGATGACGTGGTCGCCGGGCCGGACCGTGCCCTTGATGGCGATGTTCAGCGCGTCGGTGCAGTTGAGCGTGAAGACGAACCGCTCCGGCCCCTGACCGTGGACGAACTGATTGAGCCGGTGCCGGCCGTCATCGAGCAGCCGTTCGGACGCGAGGGCCATCTTGTGCCCGGCCCGCCCCGGGTTGGCGAGTTGCGTGCGGCCGAAACGGTCCATCGCGGCGTAGACCGCCTCGGGCTTCGGAAAGCTGGTCGCGGCGTTGTCGAGGTAGGTCACGAGGTCGTCATTCCGAAGCTTTATCAACCGATCAATTCGTAGTCTGTAATTGTGACGAGCCGATCCGGTTCGCTGACGATGAAGTAAGCCTTTAATGGCGGCTGGCCGAGGTAATAGAGTCCTTCGCTCAGGGGAACACCCTTCCTCTCGGGATCGTCCCGCAGGGCAGAGTCGGTTCGGGCGGACGCTTTTGTGATCGCCGCTCGGACGGGCGACGACGCGTTACCCCAAAGGCGTGCCAACTGACTCCGCGCCACCGGCGTTTCGGTGACCGTGTACCTCATCCGGCCTCCCGGCGGGAGTCGAGCCGTTTCACGAATTCAACGGCATAATCCCCGTCGAAACTGCCGGTGCGTTCCCATTCCGCTTCGAGGGCACGGAACATCGCCTGGGTGTCTTCCCCCGAGTACCGTGGCCCGGGTTCGGCCGCCCGGCGCTTCAGCTCCGCGATGCGTTCCGCGGACAGTTCCAGGCGAATCGGAGTGTACGCGTTTCCGCGGCTGTCGGTTACCATTACCGGCCCGCCGGCCTGCTCGACAGTCCGCACCTGTTCATCGGTCAGCACGATTTGAGGCATGGTGTGTCACCTTCCATCAAGCATACCGCGCCCGCCGCCTCAATGCCCCACGTACTTCGCGTACAGCGTCTTGGCCCTGTCCGGGTCGTCGGTGCCTTTGATGATCGCCCGGCCGTCGGGGAAGACGGTGAACTGGTAGTCGTCCACGTCGAACTTGAGCATGAACTTGTTGAAGCTCACCTTTCCCATGACGCCGAGGTCACGGGCCATCGCGGCGAAGTCGAGCCTGCCAGCGACGCGGTGGCTCACCTGCACGGCGTTGCGGCCGCAGAGGCTCGTCGTCTGCGCCCCGTGGGCGCCGTCGAGCCACTCGAACTTCCGCCGGCCGCAGCAGGGGCACTCTACTTTGCCCTTAAGGCTCGCGATCTTGATCTTCTTGTAGGTGTTCTCCCAGACGTCGATGTAAATGAGGTCGCGGTTGATCGCGTCGCGGCGGCCGCAGAGGATTTTGAACGCCTCGGCCGCCTGCAGGCTGGCCACGACGTTGACGATCGGCCCGAGCACGCCGGCGGTCTCACAAGTGCCGGT
>DATJGQ010000860.1:0-2695 GCA_035494815.1 Gemmataceae bacterium | reverse complement strand
CATCTGCGGGCCTACCCCGTCGGGCTTACGCCTTGACGCTCGCCATTTTCCTGTCTGGCGCGAGTCGAACTCCGTACCGGATGGGCGGGCCGTGACGGCAAAATGGGCAAGCGTGGATGAAAAATCCGCTTGCGTCTGTTGGGGGGGTGTGCCACAACGGATCAATTGCGGGATGACATCTCGCCGGCGCCCAGGCATTTCGTGCCGCCCGAGGCGGTCGAACCGAGGCCGGCGCTCGGCTCAGAATCCACAACGACCGACATCACGGAGCTGCACCCATGCCCTTCTGGCGCCGTCCGAAACCGCGGCGCGGCATGCCGACCCGCCGGGCCGGCACCGCCCACGGCCTCTCCCTTCGCCAACGCCTCCGACTGGAACCTTTGGAAGACCGCTGCGTGCCCGCGTCGCTCGCCGTCGGCGCGAACGTCAATATCAGCCGACTCCCCGGCAACCAGGAAGAAGACTGCCTCGGCATCAACCCGATCAACCCGAATAACATCGTCGCCTGTTCGAACGACGAGAACGCCGCGTTCTTCGGCATCGGTACGCAGCTTTACCGCAGCATGGACGGCGGCGTGACGTGGACGGCCACGCAAATCGGCACGGGCAGCTTTGCCGGCGGTGACGGTCTGCCGATCTCGCTGGGCGACGGCGAACTCACCTTCGACAACTTCGGCAACCTGTTCGTCACGTACCTGAGCCTCGATCTGACGAGCGGCAATGTCGCGATCAGCGTCGTCCGCAGCTCGAACGGCGGCCAGACCTTCGGCCTGGTCGGGTCGTTGCCGGGAGCCGACCAGCCGTCGATCGCCGCCGGCGCGGGGATGGTGTGGGTCGCGTTCCAGGCGGTGGACGGCGCCATGGTCGCCAGCGGCGCACCCGTGGGAGGGCTCGCGGACGTCGGCACGTTCGGGCCCGAACAGGTCGTGCCGGGGTCGGCACTCGGCAACTTCGGCGGTATCGCCATCAGCCCGTTCGGGCAGGTGACGGTGACTTACCAGAACCCGACGCAGGACATCGGCCCGTCGAGCATCTTCGTACAAACGGACCCGGACGGCCTCGGCCCGATCAGTTTCGGCGGCACCGGCCCGGCGATCCCGACCAATGTCGGCGGCTTCCGCCTGATTCAGCCGCAGAACACGGCGCACGGCATCGACGCCGAGGCGACCGTCGCCTACGACCAGAGCAACGGCCCGTTCCGTGGCCGCCTGTACCTCGTCTACACCGATGCCGCCAGCTCGACGACCGATGACACCGATATTTTTCTTCGCGTTTCCAACGACAATGGGGCGACCTTTAGCCGACCGCTCCGCGTCAACGACGCCACCACCGGAAGCCAGTTTCTGCCGAACATCGTCGTCGATCGGCTCACCGGAAACCTGGCGATCGGCTGGATGGACAGCCGCAACGCCCCGTTCGGCGTGAATTCGGCGGAATACTTCCTGACGGCCAGCATCGACGGCGGGAAGTCGCTATTGCCCAACGTCAAGATCAGTGCCGACTCGTCGAACGTCGACACGTCCGGGGCGAACGTCGTCGGTTACGGCGACTTCCTGATCTTCGACATGCGCAACAACGTCATCTTCCCGGTCTGGACGGACAACAGCGACACGCTGGGCGACAACCCGACTTTGCCGACGTTCGACATCGCGACCGCGCGGGTGGACCTGCTCGGGGCGCCGACCGCGCCCGTCGTCCCGACGCCGCTTCCGCCCGGCGGCGTCGTCGTGGTCGGGGCCGACGCCGGCAGCCCGCCGCTGGTACGGACCATTGACGTCTCGACCGGCGCGGTCATCTCCCAGATCATCGCCTACGACAGCCGATTCTTCGGGGGCGTGCGGGTGGCCCGCGGCGACTTTAACCAGGACGGCATTCTCGACGTCGTCACCGCCGCCGGCACCGGCGGCGGCCCGCACGTCAAGGTCTTCGACGGCGCGACCGGCTTCCCGATCGCCCTGCCGGTCGGCGACTTCTTCGCCTACGACGCGAGCTTCCGCGGCGGCGTCTATGTCGCGGTCGGCGACGTCAACGGCGACGGCGTTCTTGACGTCATCACCGGCGCGGGCACCGGCGGCGGCCCGCACGTCAAAGTGTTCGACGGGCTGACCGGCGACACAATCTATTCCTTCTTCGCCTACGACCCGGCGTTCCGCGGCGGCGTGACGGTCGCGGCGGGCGACATCGACGGCGACGGCAAAGCCGACATCATCACCGGCGCCGGCCCGGGCGGCGGGCCGCACGTCGAGGTCTTTAGCGGCGCGACCGGCGCCCTCATCCGCAGCTTCTTCGCCTACGGCCGGTCGTTCACCGGCGGCGTATTCGTCGCGGCCGGCGACGTCACCGGCGACGGCCGCGTGGACATCGTCACCGGCGCCGGTGCCGGCGGCGGCGGCAACGTCAAGGCGTTCGACGGACTGACGCTCGACACCCTGCTCTCCTTCCCGGCAGTGACGACGAACCAGCTCGGACAAACCGGCTCGCTCATCGTCGGCAACGTGCAGTTCGAGGGCGCCGTGCGCGTTGCGGTGACCGACGTAAACGGCGACGGCGCCGCCGACATCGTCACGTCGCCTTCCGCCGGCTCAAAACCGCAAGTCCGTGTCTTCGACGGCCGTTCCGGGGCGTTTCTCACGGTATTCAACGCCTTCGATCCCAGCTTCGTCGGCGGGGTGTTTGTCGGTTAATGGCGGCGACC
>DATJGQ010000859.1:0-2192 GCA_035494815.1 Gemmataceae bacterium | reverse complement strand
AAGAACTAGACCGCACCATGAAGGACGGCCAGCGCTACCTCGACCTGTACGGCGGCCGGGACGATGAGCGGACCAATCGGGTCCGTGGTTGGTGGGAAAGTGCCTGGGCGGATCGTCGCGAGCAGCAGGTCCACCGACAGTACAACAGTAAATTCAACTTGGGATCGGATGACCAAGGACAGGTGCTCGCCTCCGAGGCCTTAACGCGAGAGGATGACGGCGACGTTGAAAGCGCTCGGCTTGCTTGGAAAAAGCTCGAAGCAAAGTACGACAGCGAAAACGACCCTGATCAACGAGCGTATGCGCTGCTCGCACGCAAGAAGATTGGTCAGCTGAATGACTTGGAGCAGCGGGACCGAATATTACGCGACAAGATCGATCAGATTCGCATCGGCAAAACGCCTGAGGGGCAGACCGACGATTTAGGCGAAGGGCGGATTCGTGTGGCATTGCGGTATGAGACCTTCGGCGATTTGCCGGAAGCTCGTGACCGCTACGAGAGTTTTCTCAAAGACCACAAAAAGGATCTGGACCAGCGCTTCTGGTACGTATTCGCGGCTTGGCGGCATCGCACGGTCAGCGCTCTCGCCATCGTCGGCGGCCCCGAGAGGGTTCGCCAATTTCGCGAGGACTTGCTAAGGAAAAAACTGACCGAGGTCCAAAGTGTCTTGCCCAGTGCGGACGACTACCTGAGACACCAAGCGGTGATGATTGCCCGCGACCTTGCCGACCTCTACAAGAATGACCCGGTGCCCGAGTTCAAAAAAATCGCTCGTGATGCCGAGAACAAGCTTCGCGAGTTAAAACGGCAATGAGCGGTCGCACTGGGATCACACGCCAACGCTCTCGCCGAGGCCATTCCAGATGTTTCGAGATCGCAGCCGCTCCGCGTTCGCGCGGGCGAAGCGACTGATCCCCGGCGGCGTGAACAGTCCCGCCCGTGCCTTCGGCGCCGTCGGCGGGGAGCCGCCGTTCATCGCCCGCGGGGAAGGGCCGTACCTCTACGACGTCGACGGCAATCGTTACCTCGATTACGTCGGGTCCTGGGGTCCGCTGATCCTCGGCCACGCCCACCCGCGCGTCGTCGAAGCGGTCACGGCGGCGATGAGCGACGGCGCGAGCTTCGGCGCCCCGACCGTACTGGAATCGCATCTCGCGGAACTCATCATCCAGGCGATGCCGTCGATTGAGATGGTGCGCCTGGTCAGCTCCGGCACCGAGGCGTCGATGAGCGCCATCCGCCTCGCCCGCGGGTTTACCGGCCGCGATCTGATCGTCAAGTTCGCGGGGTGTTACCACGGCCACGTCGACAGTCTGCTCGTCCAGGCCGGTTCGAGCGCGCTGACGCACGGCGTGCCGACCAGCCCCGGCGTGCCGAGTGGCTGCACGCAGGACACGATCGTGCTGCGCTACAACGACGTCCAAGGACTCGCCGACGCGTTTCGCGCCCGCGGCGGCCAGATCGCGGGCGTGATCCTGGAACCCGTCGTCGGCAACATGGGCCTGGTCGTGCCGAATGAAGAGTTTCTCACGGAGTTACGCCGGCTCACCACCCTACACGGGGCACTCCTGATTTATGACGAAGTGATGACCGGCTTCCGCCTGGCGTACGGCGGCGCGCAGGAACTGTTTGGTCGGAAACCGGACCTGACCGTCCTCGGCAAGATCGTCGGCGGCGGGTTGCCGGTCGGCGCGTACGGCGGGCGGGCCGACGTGATGTCGAAAGTGATGCCGGCCGGCCCGGTCTTCCAGGCGGGTACGCTGTCGGGCAACCCGCTGGCGATGGCGGCCGGTATCGCGACGCTGCGGGAACTCAAGGAGCGACCCCCGTACGAACGGCTCGAGGCCTTGTCGCGCCGACTGACCGACGGACTGACAAAGGCGGCGAGCGACGCCGGTGTGCCGCACGTCCTCGCCCGCGTCGGCAGCATGTGGACGCTCTTCTTCACTTCGACGCCGGTCGTGGACCTGGACACGGCGAAGACGAGTGACACCGCACGGTTCGCCCGCTTCTTCTGGGCGATGATGGACCGCGGCGTGTATCTGCCGTGCAGCCAGTTCGAAGCGGCGTTCGTGTCGACGGCTCACACCGAAGACCACATCGACACGACTATCGCCGCCGCCCGCGAAGCGTTGGCCCAGATTTGAACAAGCCCGACCAGCCCGAAGCGCGAGCGAGGGACGGGAGCCCC
>DATJGQ010000858.1:0-5886 GCA_035494815.1 Gemmataceae bacterium | reverse complement strand
CTCTGCTACGCCGAACTCGCGGGTGCTTATCCGCATTCGAGTGGCGAATACGTTTACCTCCGCAAGGCGTACGGCCCGTTCGTCGGCTTCGGCTTCGCGTGGGCGATGCTCACGGTCATTCGTACCGGGGCGAGCATCGCGCCGATCGCGTACGTGTTCGCCGAATACGCGCAGCGGCTCCACGACTTCGGTCCGAATTCGAAACTCATCTACGTCACTGCGGCGATCGGCGGACTGACGCTCGTCAACGCCTTCGGCATTCATCCCGGCCGGCGAACGCAGAACGCTCTCACGCTGGCGAAAGTGCTCGGCCTCGCCGGCATCGTCATTGCCGGCCTGTACCTGTATCTGCCTTCGTCGGAACTGATCGTCCCCGCGCCGATGGCCGCAAAGTCCGATTCTTCGTTGGTGCTGGCGCTGGTTCTGGTCCTATGGGCCTATTCCGGCTGGCACGAGGTGGCGTACGTTGTCGCCGACTTGCGGAACCATCACCGCAATTTCGCCTGGGCGATCCTGTTGGGCGTGGGAGCGGTGGCGGTCGTGTACGTGGCGGTCAACGCCGCACTGCTGGCCGGCCTGGGTTGGAACGACGTTCGCCGGTCGGACGCGGTGGGCGCCGAACTGCTCAGACGCGCCCTCGGCGCGCCGGGCGAGAAGACGCTCGCCGCCCTGGTGATCATTTCGACCCTGGGCGCGGTCAACGGGACGATCCTGACCGGCGGGCGGTTCTTCTCCGGCTTCGGCGAACTGCACCCGGGATTCGGCTGGCTCAGCGGCGGTCGCACACGCCGCGGGGCGCCACTGGTGGCGCTCGTCGCGCAGGCGACAATCAGCCTCGGCATGGTCGTGCTGGTCGAAACGGGCGATGTCTGGAAGGCGTGGCTGGCCGAACGGCTGCAGGGCTTCGGCGTCACGCTGCCGCTCGACTTCGCCAAACCGACTGACGGGTTCGAGACGCTCGTGGCGTGCACCGCCCCGGTCTTCTGGTTTTTCTTTCTGCTGACGAGCGGGGCACTATTCATTCTGCGAGCGAAGGAACCGGACCGGCCGCGCCCGTTCCGAGTTCCGGCGCTGCCCATCGTCGGCGTCGTGTTCACCGCCTGCTGCCTGTTCATGCTGTACCAGAGCACCCAATATGCGGCTCAACAGCGGCCGGCCGAGGCGGTCGTCGTCGGGGCGCTGCTGCTCCTGGGGCTTCCGGTGTACGTCGCCGGGCGGCGTGGGCACTTCGAACGAGGAACGACCGATGAAAACCAAAATCGCTAACACGATCGCGGCAGTCCTTCTTGTCACCGCTACCGCCCCCGCGCAACGCGGCCTTAAGCTCGACGTGCCCTACGTGCCGACGCCGCAGCCGGTCGTCGAGGCGATGCTGAAACTGGCCGACGTCAAAACCGGCGACGTCGTCTACGACCTCGGCTGCGGCGACGGACGGATTGTCGTCGCCGCCGTGAAACAGTTCGGGGCCAAGCGCGGCCTTGGCATCGATCTCGACCCGGACCGCGTCGCCCAGTCGATCGAGAACGCGAAGAAAGAGGGCGTCGCGGACAGGGTCGAGTTCAAGCAGGGCGATGTGCTCAAGCTCGCCTCGGTGGCCGACGCGACTGTCGTGACGCTGTATCTCTCGCCCAGCGTCAACCGACAAATCGCGCCGATGCTGCGTATGACGCTCAAGCCGGGTTCGCGGGTTGTGTCGCACGACTTCCGCATCGGCGACTGGCCACCGGAAAAGACCGAGCGGGTCAAGGGGACAAGGAAGGACGACCACGTCATTTACTTGTGGACCGTCAAGTAATCTCCGCGTTCCCACGCTCAGCGTGGGGACGCCGGTCCCGACGCTCCGCGTCGTCTTCTCGACGCAGAGCGTCGTAAGATAGCATTCCCACGCTGAGCGTGGGAACGAGGGTACATGCCAACCCACGACGTCATCATTGTCGGCGGTGGCCACAACGGGCTGACGTGCGCCGCCTATCTCGCGCGGGCCGGAGCCAAAGTCCTCGTCCTGGAGCGCCGCCACGTCCTCGGCGGCGCCTGCACGACCGAAGAGGTCTGGCCCGGCTGCAAGGTCTCGACCGCCGCGTATGTCAACAGCCTCCTCCGGCCACAGGTGATTCGCGAACTGGAGCTGAAAAAGTACGGCTTCGAGATGCTGCCACGGAACCCGTCGTCGTTCACGCCGTTTCCCGACGGGCGGTCGCTCCTGCTGGGGCCGGACGCGAAGCTGACCTACGAGGAGATCAGCAAGTTCTCCGCGAAGGACGCGGAGGCGCTGCCGAAGTATGAAGCGATGCTTTTGCGCGTCGCGGAATTCATCGAACCCTTGCTGGACGAGACGCCGCCGGACCCGTTCGCCGGCCGGATCGGCGATCTCTGGAAGCTCGCGAAGATCGGCTGGCAGTTCCGCAAGCTCGGCAAGGACGCGGCCAAAGCGGTCGAGATTCTGACCGGCGCCGCCCGGCCGATCCTCGACCGCTGGTTCGAGTCGGAACAGTTGAAAGTCACACTGGCGACCGACGCGATCATCGGCGCGTTCGCGTCGCCTTCGATGCCGGGGACGGCCTACGTGCTGTTCCACCACGTCATGGGCGAGTGCGACGGCACCCGCGGGGTGTGGGGCTACGTCCGCGGCGGCATGGGCGGAATCTCGAAGGCACTCGCCGATTCGGCCCGCGCCCACGGGGCCGAGATTCAAACGAACGCCCCGGTCGCACGACTGATCGTCCGCGACGGCCACGTCGGCGGCGTCGTGCTCGAGGACGGCACGCAACTCTTCGCCCCGATGGTCGCGTCGAACGCCGACGCGAACGTGACCTTCCTGAAACTGACCGACCCCAAAGAGTTGCCGGGCGATTTCGTTTCGGCGATCAAGACGATCGACTACAACAGCGCGTCGCTCAAGATCAACGTCCACGTCAGCGAGCTGCCGAACTTCACGGCCCGGCCCGGAACGATGGCGGGCCCGCATCACCGGGGCACGATTCATATCTGCCCGGACTTCGACACGCTCGAACGGGCCTACGACGACGCCAAGTACGGCGAGCCGTCGCGGACCCCCGTCCTCGAATGCACGATCCCGACCGTCATGGACGATACGCTCGCCCCGGCGGGGACGCACCTCGTCTCGATGTTCGTGCAGTACGCCCCGTACCAGCTGCGGTCCGGCACGTGGGACGACCGCCGCGACGCGTTCGCCGACTGCTGCTTCGAGGTGATCGACCGGTACGCGCCGAACTTCCGCCGCTCGGTGATCAACCGGCAGGTGCTGGCGCCGCCGGACCTGGAACGGACGTTCGGACTGACCGGCGGCAACATCTTTCAGGGGTCGATGCACCTGGACCGGCTGTTCTGTTTCCGGCCGGCGGTGGGCTGGGCGAACTATCGGACGCCGATCAAGGGGCTATACCTATGCGGGGCCGCGGCCCACCCGGGGGGCGGCGTCATCGGCGCGTGCGGGCGTAACGCGGCGCGGGAGATTATCAAGGATCGGCGGAAGGTGTCGTGGTGAGACGGCGGCCGCGATTCCCTTCCGTGTCTCGCGCGAATGGCGTAGAATCCATTCTCAGTCGCCCGACATTGATTGACGCAGTTTTGGACCGGAATCTCGTGAAAAACCGGGAGAAATGCCGTGACAGCCCTTACGGTCCAGCTCGACGACGAGCTGCTCAAACGGCTTCGCGACTTGGCCGCCGCCCAGCAGCGGAAGGAAGCGGACATCGTCCGAGAGGCGGTAGCCGATTACGTGCGGTCGGCTCGTCCAGTTCCGATCGGCATGGGTAAGTACCATAGCGGACGGCCCGACGGGTCCGAGCGAGCCGGCGACCTTATCCGCGAGGCCGTGAAGGATGGACAATGGCCTTGATCTGTGACACTGGCGGAGTGTACGCGCTCTACGACGCCGACGACGTCCATCATGCCAACACGAAAGCCGCCCTTCAAATCGACACCGGGCCCCGCCTCGTCCCCATAGTACTCATGGCCGAGATCGACCTCTTGCTCACCGCTCACCTTGGTGTCGACGCGGCCCTCGACTTCATTCGGAGCGTTGAGGCGGGCGCGTTCTCCCTCGCCGGCATGTCCGCGGAAGACTTGACCGGCTGCCGGGAACTCATTACTCAGTATCGCGACTTGGGTATCGGGCTGGCCGATGCCAGCGTCGTGGCCACCGCCGAGCGATAGCGCATCCCGCGCTTGCTCAGCGTCGACCAACGCCATTTTCGGGCGATCCAGCCGCGGGGGCTCAGCCACTTCGTGCTGGTACCGCTGGATCCAACGTGAACCGTGCCTCGAGGTCGCTAGTTGCGGCGGCGGGTCCTACGCATTCAGCACGTCCGCGAGCAAATCGCATATCTCGTCGATCTGCTTGGGCGACTCGAACCCGATGCAGAACGCGTCGACGCAGCCCAGGCCGAGGACGAATTTCAGCGACTCCCGCTGTTTCTCGCGCGTCTTGAACTTTCCCTCGCCGAGGATCTTCATGCCGAGCACGCCCTTGCCTTTCTCGTGCATCGCGCGAAGACAGGGGACCACGTCGTCCGGCCGGCCGTCCATGACGCCTTCGCGGCCGCCGACCGGGTTGATGCGGGCCAGGTCGATGTCGATCCAGTCGCAAGTCGAGGCGGACTTGAGCGGGTCCATGCCGTGACAGGAGGTGCCGACCGCCTTCACCTTGCCCTTCGCCTTGGCGTCGTTCAGGACGTCCATCACCGGCCGCATGTCCGTCGGCCAGCCGCCCTTGGTCATGCAGTGCATCAGGAGTGAGTCGATGTAATCGACGCCCAGCTCCTCGCGGAAGCGGTCTATGTCGACCTTGGCGACCTCGGCGTTGAGGGCCCGCGTCTTGCTTTGGATAAAGAGCTTGTCGCGCGGGATTTTCAGCGTCTTGATCGCCTCGCGGACGAAGATGTGCGAGCCGTACTGGTCGGCGGCGTCGATGTAGGTGATGCCCCGGTCGTAGGCGTGGCCGAGCAGGCGGGTGAAGCCCCCTTGGCCGAGCTTGACCTGGTTGCTCGACCGCTTCACGCCGACCGAGCCGGTGCCGATGCCCAGAAGCGACGATTTGAGTCCCGTCTTACCGAGGACGACCTGGTCGCCGGCGCCGGTGAGTTTGCGGCCGGCAGCGAGCGGGGCTGCGTGAGCGCCCCGTGGAGCGGCGACGGCCGCGGCCCCGAGGGCAATCGCGGACTGGCCGAGGAAATCGCGGCGGGAGAGCGGGGTCATCGGCGTGGCTCCTTTACGACGGGACGGGCCGGGCGGAGTCCGGGGACGATTGTATCGCGCGGCGGGGCCGGATGATACAAGTCGCCGGCCCTTGGTTCGTGTTGCCCGGTCTGCTAGGTTAACTGTTCTTACAATCTCCCGCGCTCGGCACGGACGCTTCGACGAACAGCGTTGCACCCGATGACATCCCTTTCCCCGGAATGCCGCCCGCCCGCGCCGGCCCGTGAACGGTCCGTCGGCGGGTCATGGACGCCCGGAGCGACGCCGCCGACGATGGACGCCCGAGCGCTGCGAGAAGCGCTTCACGATCCGGGCCGGCCGCTGGTTTTCGTCTCGACACCTGCGGGCCCGGCCTTGGGCGACGGCGGCACGGTCACGCTCGGGCCTGCATCACCGCCCGGTAGTTTCGGTCTGGCGGCCTACGTTCCGGCGCTGACGCCCGACCGCCTGGGCGATGCGACATTCCGGGCGGACCACGGGCTGCGATTCGCGTATGTCACCGGGGCGATGGCGAACGGCATCGGTTCCGTCGCGATCGTCACGGCGATGAGCCGGGCGGGGATGCTCGGGTATTTCGGGGCGGCGGGGCTGTCGCTGTCGCGGATCGACTCGGCGATTGACGAATTGCAGCGCATTCTGTCAGAGCCGCGACCGTTATGGGGCGGGACC
>DATJGQ010000857.1:0-4849 GCA_035494815.1 Gemmataceae bacterium | reverse complement strand
GTCGAGCACCTCGAAAATGGTCTCGTAGAAGTCGAGGCCGTAGCCGCGCGCGTACCCTTCGATCTCCTCTTTGAGGGCTCGCAGGTCGGCCGGCAGGTTGGTGTTGTACGGTGTGATCATGCGTTACCGTCCGGTCCCCAGGAATTCCTTGATCGACCCGAGAATCGCCTCGCGGTCGGGGATGCGGCTCGTCACCACGTTCTCGTGCTCTCCCAAAAGTTCGTGCACGTAGTCGTGGAACTCGCCGGAGCCGTACGGGCTCTCCACCTGGCCGTAGCCGAAGAGGTTCAACTTCGGCAGGAGGCGGTCGGTCAGGATCTCGATGCACCTCGGGATGTCGTCGCCCCAGTTGTCGCCGTCGGAGAAGTGGAAGGCGTAGACGTTCCACTGGTCCGGCGCGTACCGCGTGTTGATCAGCTTGTCGCACAGTTCGTAGGCGGAGCTGATCTTCGTCCCGCCCGACTCGCGGGTGTGGTAGAAGGTGTGCTCGTCCACCTCCTGGGCGACCGCGTCGTGGATGATGTACGCGGTCTCGACACCCTGGTAGTGGGCCTTGAGCCAGGTGTCGATCCAGAAAGCCTCGATGCGGACGATTTCCTTCTGCTCGTCGGTCATGGAGCCGGAGACGTCCATCATGTAGATGATGACGGCGACGGCCTGCGGCTGCGGCACGTCCTTCCAGGCCCGGTACTGCTTGTCCGGTCGCTCCGGGATGATGATCGGGTTGTCGGGTTCGTACGTGCCGGCGGAGATGTTCCGCTTGAGTGCCCGCTTGAACGTCCGCTTGAAGTGACGCAGAGATTCGGGGCCCACCGGGCGAATACTCGTGTAGCGGTCGCGCTTGGTGACGATGTTCTTCTTGCCGCGCGGTTCAATACGGGGGAGGGCCAGCTCCTCGCCGAGGATCGCGGCCATCTCCTCCATCGTCAGTTCGACTTCGAGGATGTGCCCGCCGGGCTGGTCGCCGGCCTTGTTGGTCCCTTCGCCCTGCGGCGGGCCGAGCGGCGTGCCGACGTCGCCGTCCCCGGAGCCGACGCCGCCGGAACCCTTCTTGCCGTAGCGGAACTGCGGGATCTCGATCGACGGCAGCGGAATGCTGACGAGGTCCTTGCCCTTCTTGCCGATCATCTCGCCGCGGCTGATGTACTTGGAAAGGTTCGACTTCACCTTGCCGCGGACGAGCTTGTGGAATCGCTGGTTGTCTCTTTCTATTTTCTGGCCCACGGCAATCTCCCCCGCATAGCCGCAAGCGGCTCTCGGTCGGTTACTTCTTGGCGTGACCGCGTGCAAAGATACTGGCCACGTAATTGAGGACGTCGGTCGCGCACACGTCGCAGTAGCCGTTGTTCCGCGTCAGCCGCTGCTTGACGATGTCGATCTTCTCTTGTGTCGCCTTGTCCACCACGTTGGACACCAGACTCGTCAGCTTGATCGTGTCCTTCTGGTCCTCGAACAGCTTCAACTCCAGTGCCTTTTGCAGCCGTTCGTTAGTTTTATAATCGAACTTCTTGCCGTCGATCGCCAGGGCGCCGATGTAGTTCATGATCTCGCGGCGGAAGTCGTCCTTGCGGCCCTCGGGGATGTCGATCTTCTCCTCGACCGACCGCATCAGGCGCTCGTCCGGCTCCTCATAGTTGCCGGTGTAACGGTTGCGGACCTTCTCCCGCTGCGTGTACGCCTTGACGTTGTCGATGTAGTTGGAGCAGAGCCGCTGCAGGGCGTCCTCGTCGGCGGCGATCGCCCGCTGCACCTCGTTCTTGACGATGTCCTCGTACTCCTCCTTCACCACCGCCAGAAGTTCCTTGTAGTGGTCGTGCTGCTCCTTGCTCGTGATGAGGGCGTGGTGCCGTAAGCCGGCCTCCATCTCGTGCAGCACCATGAACGGGTTGACGCAGTTCTCTTCCGGGTGCGCCACCAGGGCGTTAGAAATCTTGTCCTGGATGTACCGCGGGCTGATGCCGGACATGCCCTCGGCGACCGCTTCCTTCTTCAGCTCGATGACGTTGTCTTCGGTGAAGCCAGGAAGCGTCTTGCCGTTGTAGAGCTTGAGCTTCTGCAAGAGCGTCAAGTTCGCGTGCTTGGGCTGCACGAGGCGCGTCAGCACCGCCCACATCGCGGCGATCTCGACGGTGTGCGGCGCGAGGTGCTTGCCCTTGACCCGGTTCTTGTTGAAGTCCTTCTCGTAGATTTTGACCTCGTCGCCCAGCCGGGTCACGTACGGCACGTCGATCTTCACGGTCCGGTCCCGCAGGGCCTCCATGAACTCGTTGTTCTGCAGCCGCTTGTACTCCGGCTCGTTGGTGTGGCCCAGGATTACCTCGTCGATGTCGGTGTGGGCGAACTTCTTCGGCTTGATCTTGTGCTCCTGGGAGGCGCCGAGCAGGTCGTACAGGAATGCCACGTCGAGTTTGAGCATTTCGATGAACTCGACCAGCCCGCGGTTGGCGATGTTCAGTTCGCCGTCGAAGTTGAACGCCCGCGGGTCGGAGTCGGTGCCGTACTCGGCGATCTTGCGGTAGTTGATGTCGCCGGTCAGTTCGGTCGAGTCCTGGTTCTTCTCGTCCTTCGGCTGGAACGTGCCGATGCCGACGCGGTCCTGCTCGGAGAGGATCAGCCGGTAGACCTTGATGTCGCCGAGCACGCGGTACCAGTCGCCCTCGTAGCGGGCGAGCCGTTCGGTGTACATCTGCCGGCAGAACGGGCAGAGTTCGCCGCGGATGACGACTTCGTGGCCGTCGTGGTCGGCCTTCGGGTTCAGCTTGGCGAGGATCGTCGGCCGCAGTTCGTGCGGCACCAAATGCAGCGGCTCCTCGTGCATCGGGCACTTCGACCAGTGGTCGTCGCCCGACTTCCAGCAGAACGAGTAGAGCATCCCCGCGTCGGTCTTGGAGTACTCCTCCATCCCCTTCTTGAGCAGGCGGGCGATGGTGCTTTTGGAAGAGCCGACCGGACCGTGCAACAGGAGCACGCGCTTCTCGGTGCCGTAGCCCTTGGCGGCGGCCTTGAACTGGTTGGCCAGGTACATGATCGCCCGGTCCAGGCCGTAGATCGCGTCGCCGTGGTGGGCGGCGTACTCGGTGAAGAACTTGTAGCGGGTGATCTTCTCCTTCTGCTCGTACACCTCCTCGGTGCCGTGCGAGAGGATCATGTCGTAGAGCCGCTGGTACGCGGAGCGGGTGACCTCGGGGTGCTCCACGACGATGGAGAGATAGTCCTCGAAGGTACCCTCCCAGTGCGTCTTGCGGTAATCGCCCACGTCGAGTTGCGGGCGCAGGGCGGAGAGGATCTCCTTCCCGGTGACCATCGGTAAGACCTCCGTCAAAGGCGGCGGGCGCGCCGCCGGAGTTTCCGTGCAGGTTAGCCGGTCCGGGTGGGCCGCCCGGGTGTCGGCGAGCTATCGATCGGGGAACGTCAGGCCGGGTGGTGTTGCGCCACAAGGGCGGCCCGGGAGCGTGGCCGGAAAGGCCGGGGGACGCCGTAATCCGTCGGCCTGCCGGGGAGTGGCGGGGCGGCCGCCACCGGCGCGTCCATGTCCGCTGGGCCCATCCCGAGTCCGCACAGTCCACCGGGTGTCGTCCCGGTAATCTGCGGCCCGATCCGTCCATGGCGCAGTTTGAGCCGGATGGGTTCCCTTAGCATGGTACGCCGGCGCGCGGGGGGGCTGTCAAGAGCGATTCCTTACCCCCGCGCGCAACCCGTCTGGACCGCGTCGTTACCATTCTGGTAAGACGGCGCCAGAGGCCGGCCAACCCGGCCCGTCGCCGGACACTTGGAGAGTTCCACTTATGCGCAATCTGCTCGCACTGCTCGGCCTGACGCTGGTGCTGTTCCTCGGCGTCGGCTACTACCGCGGCTGGTACGACTTCGCGAAGACCCAGACCCCGACGGGCTCGAGCATCAAGATCGACGTGCACACGAATAAGATCGGCGAGGACGTCAAGCGCGGCGGCGAGGCGGTGGGCGAAAAGATCCACGACCTGGTGGACACGAAGGGGAGCGAGAAGTCGCCGACGCCGCCGCGGTGACGCATGACCGGACAGACGCCCAGGCCCGCGGGAACGCCCGCGGGCTTTTTTTGCGCGCGGCGAGGTCATTGACAGCCGCGAGCGGCCCGGACGATGATGGGGCTTGGTTCACGTCGTCCGGCACTTCGTCGAGGCCTTCACCATGTTTGCCACACGAACGCTCGCCATCGCAATTCCGACTCTCGTCCTGTTTGCGACTGCGTCCGCGGCACCGCCGCCACAGCCGCAGCCCGATGACCGCGAGGTGCATGTCGTCGGCATCTACGCGGGCTCGACGCGGACCGGCGACAAGATCCATGGCGGCAAGGCGAGCGTCCGGGTGGACCGCCCCGGTAAACAGGTCACGCTCGTCCTGACCGCATATGATCCTGTCACCTGGGACGTTTCGGCTTCGGAGAAGACTCGGCTGCTGAAAGTCGTTCTCGCCGGCTACCACAAACAGGCCGTCACGGGGTTGCCACAGCACGTCGATGTCGTCGAAGCATTCGCCGTGGGCCGGCAGGGTCAGCCCACCATCCCTTACGCCTATGACATCAAATCCGCAAACCTCCGACCGATGATCCAAAAGCTCCACGCGCTGACCAACCTCGAAGTCGTCAGCTTCCAGGGCACACACAGTGGCGACCCGCTGCGGCCGTTCGTCGTCGATCGCGTTCAGACCGAACCGCGACTCGATTCCGCCTTCCCGAAGCCCGAGGCGGCCGCCAACCTCCCCAAGCTCGACTTCCCGGCACTCCATTTTGTCCCGGGCCGACTTCGCGGCCTTGGGCAGGCGTCGTACGGCCAGTTCACGTTGACCGGCGGTCCGGACATCAATTCGTTGC
>DATJGQ010000856.1:0-4127 GCA_035494815.1 Gemmataceae bacterium | reverse complement strand
CGGCGCGCTGCGCATCCTCGTCATTCGTCAAGCGGGCGACCTCCCGCCAATCGGGGGCCGTGTACGCGATGACCGTGTGAGCCGCCGCGGCCCACAGCCGACCGTCCGGGCCGAATTTGACCTGCTTCAAGTCTGCGAGCGGTCGATACTCCTGGTCGGTGCCGCACGGCGTCGCCCAGAACTCCATGCCCTGACCTGTGGCATAAACGACACCCGCGCCGGTCGGATCCACGGCGACCGTGGGGCGATGCCCCGGGACCGGCCGGGTGAACCGATGGTAATCACCGCCCGCCCGATCGAGTGCGTCCCGCCAGTAAGTCAGAACCGATTTCTCGTTGGACGTGCTGGTACGGGCCAGGCTCATCAACGACCGCCCGTCCGGACCGAGCGCGGCAGCCAGGATGGCAAACGGTTGCAGGCCGGCCACGCTCTGGATCTCTTGCCCCCTGACCTCGTACAAGTCGACCGCACTTCGCTTCGAGGCGACCGCCATCGTGCGACCGTCGGGATGGAAGGCGAGGCGCATGCTGCCGCCGTGGCCCGCGACGCAGTCCGCCGTCAGCCGACTCCCGGCGAAGTCCCACACCTTAACGTGCCGCGACCATTCGGACGTGACGGCGAGGAGTGAGCCGCCGGGACTGAACGCCACGTCGGTGATACCCTGGTCCTCGGTCGATTCGCCCTCACGATCGGTTAGCTCTCGTTGGAGATGGCCGTCGACGACGTCGCAGATCCGGATGATTCCGTTTCGTTCCAAGGCCAGGGACTGCCCGTAGCGACCGATCGCCACGCCGGTGCCGGGTACGGACACGGGCGGACGCAGCGGCTTGAGACTGCTGCCGTCCCAGAGATGCAACATCCCCTGTGCGGTGAACGCCACACGCCCGGCCGTCGGATCGATCATTGGCGGGCTCGTCACCGGCGGCAGATTGGGAAGCGTCAACTCCTTCCAATCATCCTCCGTGTCCCAGCATTGCAACCTCGTCAAAGTACGGGCGAAGAGGAGCGGCCGTGTCGTGCCGAAGGCCATCGTGGGCGTCGCATCGCCGGCGGCCTGCCACGATTGCGCCAGCGGGGATGCTGACCGGAGGTCCCAACGATGCAACCCGCCGAAGCGGCAGGCGGCGACCAGCCAGCGGCCGTCGGGACTGAACAGCAGGTTGCGAACGCCGTCCGGTGTTCCCGTGCGGACCCAGCCGAAGAGGTCGGAGACGAATGTCAGGTCGCGGACGGTCCGACCGTCGTGAGCGTCGACCAGTCGCACCCGCCCGACGGCCGGCGTGGTCGCCCATTCGCCCAGAGCGAGCCATCGGCCGTCGGGGGAGTAAGCGAGGTCATACGCGTCGATGCCGGGGGCAAGGGTTCGCACGGGGCGGAGGTCGATGCTCGTCAGCGCCGCGATTGCTTCGGTGCGGAGATGGACGATGTTTTCTGCGGCCGGCGCGAGTCGCGCGGCCAGCCGTAAGTCGGCAAGACTCTTTTCGGTCCAGCCGGGTTGTGGATCGACGCGGCGCTGGCGGACGTGATCGATGAGTGCATGAAACTCGTGGTCCGACGCCAACTGTTGCGCCGTTTTGGCCACGGCGCGGGATTCGCCGACGCGGATGCTGAGCCAGCCGAACGCGGTCAGGGCGGCGACGACCGTGACCGCCATGAGGACGATGAGGCTGGCGAGGTCCGGTCGGCTATCGACCCAACGTACCGAGCGGCTCAGACGGCCGAGCGGTCGTGCGGCCGTCGGCCGGCCGTCGAGAAAGCGACACAGGTCCTCGGCGAGCGCGGCGGCGGTGGGGTACCGTCGCTCGGGCTCTTTCTCCAGGCACTTCAGGCAGACGGCTTCTAAGTCTGCGGACACGTCGGCGCGGAGGCGGCGCGGGGGGCACGGGTCGGTCGCGACGACCATCCGCAGGGTGTCCGCGTGGCTCGCGCCGAGGAACGGCGCCCGGCCGACCAGCAGTGCGTAAAGGATCGCGCCGAGCCCGTACACGTCCGTGGCCGGGCCGAGTTGTGCGGAGTCGCCGAGCGCCTGCTCGGGGGCCATGTAGGACGGCGTGCCGCCGACGGCCACTTTCAGACCATCGCCCGCCGATTGGTTGACCAGCCGCGCCAGGCCGAAGTCGGTGATCCGCGGAATGTAATCGGACAAGGACAATCCGGCCACGCTCTCCGCCGGAGCGTCGACGTGGGAGTCCTGTTGCGGCGGGTCGGACTTGCCCTGCAGAAGAACGTTTCCCGGCTTGAGGTCGTGGTGAAGCACGCCACGGCTGTGGGCGTGTGTCACGGCGTCGGCGAGTTGAATCCCGAGCCGGGCCGCCGCGCGCGCGGGCACCGGGTCGGAGCGGGCGTGCAGCCACGCCGAGAGTGTCGGTCCCGGGCAGTACGCCGCCGCGATGTACGGGTGCTGACGGTCCATGCCGGCTTCGTAGACCGGGACGATATTGGGATGGTTGAGGCCGGCCGCCGCTTCGCCTTCCCGCAGGAACCGCAGCAGCGCCGCGTCGGTCAGCGGCAGGTCGGGACGGGGGATCTTGATCGCCACCAGTCGGAAGAGCTTCAAGTCGTAGGCGAGAAATACCAACCCGAATCCGCCGCGCCCGAGCGGCCGGAGCAGTCGGAAATGACTGATGCCGAGTGACGGGGGCGTGGCGGCGGCGGACGGTTCTTCCCCGGGGGTGACCGGCGCCTCGGCCGCGGGAGCCGGCCAGAGGTCCGCGAGCAGACGCAAACAGTCCGTGACGCCGTGCCAGTCGGTGTGCAGACTGTCGTTCGCGTCGCCGGGCGGAGGCGGCGCCGGGGCGGGGGACTGTCCGAACTTCAGGGCGTGATTGAACGCCTCGAGTGCCGCCAAGGGCTCCCGGCTCGTGGGCGGCAGGAACGAGGACTTCATGCCGGACTTTCCAGGAGTTGCTTGAGCCGTTGCAGCGCCCGCCACCAGAGCGATCGGACGGCGTCGGGCGAGCGGTTCAGCCGCGCCCCGATCACCTCGAACGTGAGACCTTCCTTGTGGTGCCAGACGATCACCGAGCGGTAATGGTCCGGCAGTCGCGCGAGCGCTTGCTGGACCAAATGCCGGTCCTCGCTGCGGCCGATTCGGGCGCTCGGCGAAGAGTCGTCACCGGCGAGGTGTTCGCCGGGCACGGCCAAGGGCCCGAGGCTGGGGAGCGGCACCTCGCGGTCCACCCTGCGGGCGAGCGTCTTGCGATAGTGGCGCCGCGAGTTCTCCAGGTTGTGGATGAGCACTTGCCGAATCCACGCCCGCAACTCCTCGGGCTGCTGGCCGCGGAACGCCGCGAAGTCGCGCTGGCCTTCCAGGAACGTCTCCTGCACCAGGTCGGACGGCGCGACTTTCGCCGCCAAGTCGGCGTCGAGCTCCCCGGCCGCGATGGCGAGAAGATAGGGCCGGAATTGTTCGAAGAGCCGGCCGAGTGCTTCGGCCGATCCCGCACGCGCGGCGGCCAGACAAGCAACCCAGTCGCAGGCCGCGTCGTTGCGGAGGCGCGGAGAGGACACTCGCGATCCTCGAACTTCGAGCAGTGGGTAGACAACGATTGTACGCGTGGTGGGAGCGACGTCCATCGGACATTGATTAGAAATCAGAACAATCCGCAAAAAAAATCGCCGGCCGCGAGAGCGCTTTCGTTCGCGGCCGTGCCTAGGAGTTTAAGCGTCCCGGAGATTGCGATCGTCCAGGCGGCCCTTTGGCCCTCGTAGGCCATCGTGGCGTCATGGGTTCGGCGAATTCGGGAATCCGAATCTCGTCCGGACTGAGCGTGGTGAATGCCACACGCAACTAGGCGCGGCCGCCGGACTGATCGCGTTGCTCGCCCGGATCGTGCGCGGCGATCGGCTTTTGGTCGAAGCTGAGATTTCCGCTCCCATAAGAAGTGCGTCCGCGCCTCTTCGGGGCGTGTCAGGTTCTGGTCGGCAGGAGGCGAAACGCGGCGTGGCTTCGTTCGTCACAAAGGCGCTCATTACCCTGAGCACATTGCTGGGTCTAGCGATCCTGGATCTGGGTGCGCAAGCGTCCGCGGCGTTCCTGGCAGTGGCCTCATCGACGCCGCAGATCGATGGGAACGCCGGCAGCCAGGAGATGTCCGGGCCGGCCGATCCCGGACGTGATTGGTGCA
>DATJGQ010000855.1:0-8200 GCA_035494815.1 Gemmataceae bacterium | reverse complement strand
CCCGGCCGGGGACTCATTTCTGCAAAATCGGCAGGTAATTATTCGGGATCTGCAGGATGATGCACGCCATCGCCGTGCCGTAGTCGGCGCCGACCTGGTTGTCGGTCCAACTGCCGCTCCGCGCCCGGGCGAGCAGGTCTTCGCGGATGGCCGGGAACCACTGCTTCCAGTACTCTCCGCCGGCGGTCCACATCGCCTGGGCGGCGTAATAGTGGCCGTAGTAGTAGTGCATCTCGTCGCCGCCGCGGGCGAAGTAGCCGCGGTTGCCGGACGGCTTGAACGACCTCAGATATTCGAGTCCCCGAGTTACGGCCGGGCCCTGGTAGATGCCGGCCGAGTACAGGCCGCAGACGGCCGCCGCCGACCGCGGAAAGAGCGACGTCCCGCCCTGCTTGAAGTAGCGGAACCCGCCGTCGGTCGCCTGACAGCCCTTGATGTAGTCGACGCACTTGTCCACGACGCTGCGAGGGACCTCCAGCCCGGCGTTCCGCGCGCTCCGCAGGGCCATGACCTGGCAGATCGTCACGGAGATGTCGGCCTGTTGCGGGATCGGCTGGTACCGCCATCCGCCCTCCTGGTTCTGCGCCTTGCAAATGACCTGGACCGCCCGGGCGAGCGTGTCGCGGAGACGCCGGCGCATGTCCTTGTCGTTGACCATGCCGTGGGCTTCGGCCAGGAACATGGTCGCGAACCCGTGACTGTACATCGGCCCCGGGTGGCTGGAGCCGTACGGGTTGTAGAGGAACCCGTGCGGGTTGTTCTGCTCTTTCGAAAGCACGAATTCGAGGGCGCGGGTGACGTTGCGGCCGTACTGTCCGCGGCCGGGCTGGTTGCCGCCAGCCATGAACGCCAGCCCGCAGAGCGCGACGATGGCGACGTTGCCTTCGTACTGCGGCCGGTCGCCGAACCCGCCGTCGCGGTGCTGGGCGGACGCGAGGTAGGCGAGGCCGCGGTCGATCGCTTTGATCGCCTCAGGCGTGAGCATGTCCTTGGAGGCGCTGCCGTCCGGCGTCGCGACTGGGTCCTGGCCGCGGGCCCAGCCGGCCCCGCACAGTGCGGCGCCGGTCGCCAGGAAATGTCGGCGGGTGAATGTGTCGGTCATCGCCCTTCCCTCGAACGGCGTTCCTGTTCGGCCAACCGGCTGTAGTACTGCTGCAACAGGTCGCGGTAGCGCGGCATGAACTGGTCGCGGTAGTAGTGGTCGACCTCCTGCCGCAGCGTCTCGGGGAGGTGGCCCCAGATGTCTTTGACGACGTCGGACATCCGGTCCGCCTTGCCGGAGGTGTTGCCGCCGCCGAACCGCGGGTTGTTGCGGTTGGCCTGCTGATTCTGGTCCTGCTGGTCCTGGTCCTGCTGGCCCTGCGGCATCTGGCCCTTCTGCTGGCCGCGGGCGAGCCGCTCTTGTTGCTGGCGGCGCATCATCCGCTCCTGCCGCCGCGACATCTGCCCCTGCTTCTGGCCGCTCTTTTGCTTGCCCATCTGGCCCTTCGACTGTTGTTGCTGCTGTTGCTGATCGGACTGCGGTGGGTTGCGGGCGAGGTCGAGCAGCTTGTCCAGGTTCTTGATGACGCGGTCCTGCAGCGACTGCGTCTCGGACCCGGGATCGTAAGCCTTGAGCTTCTGCTCGGCCGACTGCATGTCTTTCGCGATCAGCTCCTTGAGCTTCTCCGGGTCTTCGACCGGGTCGGAGTCGTCGTCGGAGCGCTTGAGGCGCTTGGGCTCCTCGGCGGACTTGTCCTTGTCCTTGTCGGGTGTCTTCGCCTTTTCGGTCGGGTCGGCCTTTTTGTTTTCGGGCGGCCGCGACTTGCGCTGGAGCCGGTCCGGCGGCGGGTCGTCGGCGAACGCCACGACACACAACGAGAGCCCGGCGGCGAGGGCCAACATGCGGAGGACGGAAGTGCGCATCAGTTTTTTCCCTCCGGCTTGTCTTTCTGGCCCGGGCCGGCCTTGTCGCGGGGGTCGGGGCCCGGCGGCGGTTCCGGGTCGCCCGGTTGCGACATCTCGTCGAGCAGAGCCGCCAGATCGGCTTGGGTGCGGCGGAGCTTGTCGAGCCGGTTCTTTTGCGGGTCGGTCAGGTTCTGCGCGTCCGGATACTTTTTGGAGAACTCTTCGGTCCGTTCGTTCAGATCGGCCTGGAGCGAGCGGAGCAGTTTGAGTTCGGCGAGCGGCGGCACGCCGTCCCCGCCGCCGCCACCCCCGCCCCCGCCTTCGTCGCCTCCCTCACCTTGCTGACCCTGCTGTCGCTGACGCTGCTGCCGCTGATTGCGCGCCTGCCGCGGGTCGGGCTTGAGGGCGTCGAGCAACTGGTCGAGCCGGCGCAACGCCAGCTTCTGCGGCGCCTGCACGGACGCCTTGTCCTCGTCGAGCTGGTCGAACTTCCAATCGTCCTCTTTGATCTTCTCGATCGCCTCGCCGACCTCGACCATGGCGTCGGCCGCGTCGCCGACGGCGTGCGTGATCACCTTGTCGTCCTTGAACTGCTTCTCGATCAGGCCGCGGACCTCGTTCGACAGCCCCTCCTGGGCCGCGCGGAGGTCCACGATGCTCTTCTGCGACGTGCGGTCCCAGTCGCCCTTCTGCTTGACGACCTGCAGGACCCGCTCGGACTCGGTATTCAGCCCCTCCTGGCGTTCGCGGAGGCCCTTGACGATCTGGGCCATGCGGGCCTGCTGCTCACGTTCGAGCCGCTCCTCGGCCTCGCGGCGGGCGCGGGCGACCTGCTCCTGCGCGTCGTCGAGGCGGTCGAGCGCCTCGTCCTGCCGTTCGGAGCCGCGCTCGCCCTGCTCCATCTGCTCGCGGGCCTGCTCCATGGCGCGGGAGGCCCGCCGCATCTCTCGGGCGGCCTCTTCGCCCCGCTGCCGCGACAGTCGCTGAGCGAGATCGCGGGCCCGCTGCTGGAGCTTCTCCTGCTCGCGGCTCAGTTCCTCGAGCCGCTGCCGGCGTTGCTCCGGGTTCTCCATCCGCTGGGCTTCTTCGGTTTGCCGTTGCAGGCGTTCCTGATCCTCGGTCAAGCTGTCGAGTTCCTGTTCGAGGCCGCGGAGGCGCTTGGACAGCCGCTCGGCGTCGTCGGCGCGGTCGGCCTGTTCGGCGAGCTTGTCCTGCATCTTCTTGAGCGTGTCGGCCGCGGACGCCTGCGACTTCTCGGCCTCGCCGAGCTTGTTCTGGCCGATCTGCTCCGTCGCCTGCCGCATCTGCTCGGCCAACGGGCGCGATTGTTCCGAACCGGATTGTTGCTGTTGCGATTGCTCTCCCGCGTTGCCCTGCTGATCCTGTTGCCCGCCGGTCTTGGACTGATCCTGGTTGCCTTTCGCCTGCGAGCCGGCCTTCTGATCCTGCCGGCTCGACCGGCCCTTCGACTGCTGGGAATTCTTTCCCGATTCCTGGCCGCCGGACTGGCCCTTCGACTGCGAGGAGTTCTTTCCTGATTCCTGGCTGCCGGATTGGCCCTTCGACTGCGACGAATCTTTGCCGGACTCCTGGCTGCCGGACTGACCTTTCGATTGCGACGAATCCTTCCCGGATTCCTGGCTACCCGACTGGCCCTTCGACCGGGACGAGTCCTTGCCCGAGGCCTGCCGGCCGGACTGGCCCTTCGACTGAGCCTTGCCCTGGTCCTGCCGGCCGCTCTGGCCCTTCGCCTGCGACGGGTCGCGATTCTGCTGACCGCCCTGGGGGTTCGTCTGAGGCTGATCGCGCTGGGCCTGCTCGACGCCGGCACGCGCGAGGTCGCGGGCGGCGCGGAGGGCCTCCGCCTCCTGTCGCAGGGCGTTGGCTTCGTCGCGGGCCTCGGCGGCTTGCTGCCGCAGCGACTGGGCCTCGCGCTGTGCGGCGTCGGTGGGTGGCTGGCCGTCGTCCGTTTTTTCGCGGTCGGCCGCCTGCTGGTTCTTCTTCTGGGCGTCCGCGTCGCGCTCGGTCGCGGCGTCTTCCTTCTCCCGCGTCTTCTGGTCGAGCCGCTGAACGAGGTCGTTGGCGCGGTCGTTGAGGGCGGACTGCTGTTCGCGGAGGCGGTTGAGCTCCTCGCGGTCGGCCTGCGAGAGTTCCTCCGGCCGTTTGCCTTGAATACCGGGGCGGGCTTGCAATTGCGCCCGTTGCTGGCTCAGGCGTTCGAGTTCGCGGAGGAGCATGCCGACCTCGGCCCGCAACTCGCGGGCGTCGCTCCACGGCTTGAGCTGGTCGAGCAGTTCGCGGAGCGTCCGCTCCGCCTCGCGCTGGTGGTCGAGGGCGTTCGGCAGCGGGCCGGTGCGGCGGGCGTCGGGCGGGACCTCGTTTCGCTCTTTGCGGGCGGCGGCGAGGTTCGGCTCGATCTGGGGGACCTCCTCCTTGGCGAGGCGGTTGAGTTCGTTGGCGACGTTGTCGAGCCGGCCCTCTTGCGGCCGTGGCAGCGGGTTGTCGCGGAGCGTCTGTCGGAGCCGGTCCACGGCCGACCGCAATCCTTCGCGTTCGTCGCCGAGTCGCTGTCGCAACTGCTGCTGCATCTGTTCGGCCTGGACGAGTCGGTCCTGGTCGTCGGGCCGCAATTTGCCGACCGCCCGCCGCTGATCGTTGGCCTCTTGCGCCCGCTGCCGTGCGTCGGCCTGCAGCGAATGCAACTCGCGGAGTTCCTTCTGGATGTCGGACTCGGCCTTTTGTATGACCGTCTGCAACGCGTTCGGACTGACGATCTTGAGCTCGACCTCCTGGCTGCGGCCGGGCGGCTTCGGCGAGGTGACGTCGTCGAAGTCGTCGGCGACGACCTGGAGGATGACCGTGTCCCCGTCCGCGAGCGGCTTGCCGTCGGCATGATGCAGGCCCGCAAGTTCCAACCGTCGTTCGGGCTGCACGACCGTCGGCCGCAGCCGCAACGCCGGCGTCCCCGGCGCGAGCAGGTGCGGGATCGCCGCGCCGATCACCTGGTGGTCGTAAAGCGGCAGCCGCTGCACCGGCTCGTCCTTGCCCGCGCGATATTCCAGATGAGCGGAGCGGACGGCGAAGACCGGATCGTCGACCTTGGCGAGCAAAGTCACTGTCGCGTTCGGCAGGACCGCGAGACTGTCGCGGCTGGCGGACGGGCGTTCGACGGTCGCGCCCGGCGGCGGGTCGGCGAGGACGCGGACGTCGAGCGGCCGCTGGCCGATGATCCCTTGCTCGTCCTGGAACGCGAGCACGTAGCGTCCTCCGATCGTGGGACGGAAGGTGAGGATCATTCGCGTCCCGGTCTCGTCGAGCCCGGCGGGCACGCGCTGCCAGGCGAGCCGCCCGGCGAGATTGAGGCCGGCGGCGTCGACCGCCCCGGTGCCGGCGAATCCGAACAATGCGGGCGGGATCACTTGCCGGGGCGGGTCGGCCGAAAGTTGCACCCAGGCGCGGATTACCGGCCGATCGACCGCCGCCCGCATCGTGACGAGCGTACCGGTCACGCCCTCGATGTGGCCGCCGCCGTCGGGCAGGTCGAGCGGGTGCAGGTCAGTGTAAGAGGGGAAGTCGAGGCGGACGAGCGGCGACGGCCGGCCGTCGATCGGCACCAGCTGGGGCGGCGGCACGACCTTGACCGTCCGCCATTCGGTGACCGCGTCGTTCGCCTTGACCTGATAGCGGAACGTCCGCGGGATGCGGTTCGCATCCAGCCGCAGACTGATCTCCGCCGATCCGTCTTGGGCCGGCGTGATCGCCAGCGGTTGTTCGGCCGTCGGGGCGCCTTCGAGGGCGAACGAGAAGCCGACGCGGTCGGGGATGACGCCGTGCAACTCGCCACGCAGGAGGAACGGCTCGCCGCGGGCGATCCAGGTCGGGGCCTGCAGGTCGAGCCGGGTCTGCAGCGGCCACGGGTGCGCGCCGAACGGGTCGGCCAGTCGCACGGCCGCTGTCGTGGCCGTCTCCGGATAAAGTGCGAGCAGGGTTACGGCGGCGATCGCGGCGGCGGCGAACCCGAACAGCGCTCGCCGCGGGCCGCGGTTGTCGATCAGATCCTGGAAGTCGCAGTCCTCGGCGGCCCGCGTCGCCCGCCGGCGGGTTTCCTGCCGCAGTTCCGCAGAGCCGGCCGAATCGCCTGCGAGACGCTCGAACGCGATCGCGCTTCCCAGCGCGTCGTTGAGCGCCGGGAAATGCGACTCGACGTGCAGCGCGAGCGTCAGGTCGTTGCGCGACTCCCGCCACGGCTTGAGGAACAACCGTCGCACCAGGGCGCCGATCCCGACCAACAGGCTCAACAGCGCGATCGCGCGGATCAGCGCCGGCATCTTCAGGTTGTAATCGAGGAAGCCGACGACGATGAAGGTGGCGAGGCCGAGCGCGGCGACGGCGCTGGCGCCGTGGACGGTCGCCGCGCGGCGCATCTGCTGCCGCAGCGACGCGAGCCGCCCGCGCAAATCCGGCGGCTGCTTGTGGGGCGACAGGATCAGGGGCATGGGGTCGGCCTCCACATTTCGCCGCAAGCGACCGCTGGAGAATCGTTACCGATCATAACAGCTGGTGCCGCTTGCGTAAAAGCCACTCGCCACAAATGAGAGCCAAGGCCAGGGCGAACAACGACGGATGGTTCCAGAGCAGGTACGGCGGCCGCGGCTGGTTCAGTGTCACCCGCGGCAGCGGGGGCAGTTCGTCGGGCAGCTTCTCCGCGTCGGCCAGCGAATAGAACCGTCCCTTGGAGGTGATCGCGACTCGCTCCAGGTCGGGCTGATTCATCCGGAGGCGATCCATCTCCCCGGCCGGCGGCAACACCTTCGCCGTCGCGTTCGGCTTCGTGCCCGGGCTGGCCGGCGAGGTCAGCCAGAGCTTGTACGTGCCCTCGCCGGTGCGGGCGAGGATCGCCTCGTACGTCGCCCGGCTGCCCTCGACCTTGGCGAGTTGCAACGTCTGCACCTCGACCTCGCCGCCCGGCGGGGTGTATTCGGCGACGACTTTCACCGCGACTTCCGGCCCCGGCGGCGGCACGTCGTCCGGGAAGCGGACCGTCACGCGGATCGGGTCGCCCTTGCGATAGGGAACTTGTTTGTCGAGCCGCAAGTCCGTACGGCCGAGTCGCGATCGGGCCAGGTAGCGGATCGCCTGGATCCAGAACTGGTTGAACCGCACCTCGTCCTCGCGCAGCCGCCAGCGCCACGACTCGTCGAAGCCGAAGAACATGACGCGGCCGGCCCCGACGAACTGCTGCACGACGAGCGGCTCCCCCGTCAGCGCTCCCGGCTCGACCGGCTTGAACGCGAGCACCTCGGCGGCGGGCTTGGGCTTCGCCACTTCGGCGGTCCAGTAGAGGGGCGTCAGCTTTTCCCACAGCTGTTGGTTCTCGGTCTCGTCCGGCAGGAAGCGGAAGAGCGGGTGGATCTGGCCGGCGGGCGTCAGTTGCAACCGGAAGCCGCGAGTGAAGTCGCGGTCGTCCACGAGGTCGCCCGCGTCGCCCGGCGGGATCTCGACCGGCAGCACGTCGGCGAGCGGCGTGTCGCGGTAAGCCCGCGGGTTGTACCGCGGGCCGGCGATGAACAACAGGCCGCCCCCCCGCTCTTTGACGAAGTCGGCCAGCCATTGCAACTGCTTTTCGCCAAGCTTCGCGTGCCGCGGGTTAATGTCCCCGAGGATGACGAGGTCGTACCGCTCGAACAGCGCCTCGCGGGACTCGGGTAGATCCGGCACCGCCGAGCGGTCCTGGCGGACATAATCCGGGTCGGCGTCGGCCAGAATCACGTTCAACTCGACCGTCTTGTTTGCCCGCGTCGCCGCCGACTCGCGCTCGAGCAGCGTCTTGATGAAGCGGTACTCGTACCGCGGGTAGCCTTCGACGTAGAGCACGCGGGTCTTCTTGAAGTCCGCGACGAACACCTGACGTTGAAGGCGGTTATTGGCGAGGTCGGTCTCGTCCGCTTGCCCGGGCACGTCGAGGATGTAGACGCGCTCGCCCGGCTGGATCGGCGTGTGCGCGAGACGCACCTTCACCGGTTTGCCGGACTTGTCGATGACGATGGTCTGCTTCGCCAGTTCCTTCAGTTGGTCGCCGAGCTTCTCGTAGAGGGTAACGACCACACTATCGGCGGCGAGTGCCCACCGGGCGGTGAGGCGGGCCTCGAAGACCAGCCGGTCGTGCACGTGCACCGAATCCTCGCAGAGCAAATCGGACAAAACGAGGTCGCGCGGCTCCTGCGCGTCGCCGAGGCCGACCGGGTAGATCGGCACACCCTGGCGGGCGGCCTCTTGCGCGGCGGGGACGAGTTCGTCGCCCTCGGCGGCGACG
>DATJGQ010000854.1:0-11148 GCA_035494815.1 Gemmataceae bacterium | reverse complement strand
CGAAGTCGGCCGCGGTGTACTCCGTGAACGGCTTCGAAATGAAGATCCCGGCGTTGTTGACGAGCGTATCGATGCGGCCGAACTTCGCGACCGCGTCCCCGATCACTCTGTCGGCGACGGTCGGGTCGGCGATGTCGCCCGGCACGGCTAGCACGTCCGCCGTGGCGTCGGGCTTGATCGACCGCGAGTTAGCGACGACGCTGTAGCCGCGGTCGAGATACCCGCGGACCAGCCCCGCCCCGATCCCCTGTGACGCCCCGGTGATGACCGCGACCTTCCGCCCGCTGCTCATGATGGCTCTCCGCATGACGTGTGACGGTTCCCACGCCGGGCCGCCTACGTGAGGTGATACCGGGGGCGGTGGCCGGCGCGACGATGCGCAGGCCCGATCGGACGGGATGTGCTCCGCGCCGCTCAACGGCGCGGAAGGTCTCCAAACCGCCTTCCCGCAAGCTGGCCAGTTGGATGACGCCAGTGCGGAAAGGATTCAGGAATCTTGGCGCAGTTCGTTTTTCAATTCTGGTCCGATGTCGTCTTTCTTCTTTCTTCGCCCCAACGGGGCGGACGTGAATAGCCAGGGGTGGAGCGCAGCGGAACCCCTGGAACCGGTCGCCATAAATCCATCAAGCCCCAACGGGGCGGCCGTGACGGTCGCCCCGTTGGGGCTTAAATCATTTCACACTCGTGGGCGTACCGGGGGTTCCGCTCCGCTCCACCCCCGGCTATTGACGATCGCCCCGTTGGGGGGAAGAAACAAGTGAGGGTACGAATAAGCAGGATCCGATTCAACGTCCTAGGGTGAACGATTGCGACAGCACGGATTACGGAAAGACCCGGCTGATGCCGCTTGTCTGGCGGCACGTACCCACCGGGACTCGCCATGCCGCAGCCGGAGAAGGAGATGCCATGACGATCCAAGACCTCTACCGCCTTTTCGATTACGGCTACTGGGCGAACGCGAAACTCTTCCCCGTCATCGAACAACTCGCGCCCGAGCAGTTCACGCAGTTCATCGACACTCGCCACGGCTCCATCCGCAACACGATCGTGCACATGCTCAGCGCCGAGTGGGGCTGGCTCGACCGTTGCGGCGGTCCTGCACGCGGGCCGGCCCTCAAACCGGAAGATTTCGCGACGGCGCAGTCTGTGTTCAAGACCTGGCGAAAGGTGGAAAGCGACCTCCGCACGTTCTTGGCCGGGCTGAGCGACGCCGACCTCGACCGCGTTGTCGAGTTCACTATCCCGCCCGGCGACACGCAGGCCCTTCCCCTCGGGCGGCTCCTGCAGCACTCCGCCAACCACGGCGTTCACCACCGCGGCCAGCTGTCGCTCTTGCTCCGCATGCGTGGTTACGCCCCGGAAAACTTCGACCTGCTCCTGTATGACTTCCAGCGGCGTTCGTGATGGGACGGAAAACCGACGCATCTCCCACGCGGATGGAACCTTGGAAAATCGCCCCCTCAATGAAACGAATCCCCTAATGAAACGAATCGCCGCAATGAAACGAATCCCCCAATGACACGAATCCCCCCAATCGCCATTGGGCACACAGTGCCGCCGCCGCCGGATGAATGCCCAGAAACCAAGCGGTAATTTCGCGCCGGAATCAAATTTACTGCCGGCATTTTGTGTCGTAAGCTGAATCCTAGTTTCATCATCCCTCAATCGAGGGCAGCCGACGTTGTCGCCGGGTCGGCCCCAATCCGGGCCGAACGGGACCGTCCGTGGGCCGGACAGCCCCCGGTCGCCGCGGCTGTTCAATTTCGGAGCAAGCCCATGCGCCTTTTTCGATCCCGCGTCCCAGCGCCCTGGGTCGCCCTGTTCGCGTTGTTCGTTCTCGCCGGCCGCACGCCCGCGCAACTCACCTTTAACCTGACATACCAGGACGTTGGCGTCGGCTTCAACGATCCCTCGGTCGGCGCGACACGACAAGCCACCATGACCGCCGCCGCCAATTACATCGCCTCGCAGATCGACGCCCGCGGCACGATCAATATCAACTTCGACCCGTCCAACACTCAGAACGGCGTCGGCTTCCTCGGCCAAATGGGGACGTCGTTCTTCCTGACCAACGGCTTCTCGAACGGCTTGGTGTTTCAGCGGGCGACGACGGGTTCCGTCGCCGGGACCGGCAGCTCGGACGGGTCCGGACAATTCAACTTCGCCAACGACGTCAACTGGAACAACGGCACCGGCCAACCGTCGTTCCAGCAGTTCGATTTGTTTAGCGTCGCCCTGCACGAATTCACGCACGCCATGGGTTTCTCGACGCGTATCAGTTCCACTGGCCAAGGCGCACAGGGCAACCCGCTCGGCTCGCTGGATACCTACAGCACTTACGACCGCTTCATCAAGCGGGGCAGCACCAACCAGTTCCTCACGAACACGCCGTCGGCCAGTTTCAATACGAGCGGCGCCTCGGTGGCCGACCTGACCAGCAACGACCTGTTCTTTGACGGCCCGATCACCCGCGCGGCCAACGGCGGCATCCCGGTGAAGCTTTATGGCCCGAGTACGTTCGAACCCGCGTCCAGCCTTTCTCACGTGGACGACTCGGCCGGGGCCAACGCGGTTATGCGACGCGCGCTCACGAACGGCACCACGCGGCGGCAGTACCAGAATTTCGAACTCGCCATGCTCATCGATTTCGGCTGGAACACCTTCAACTGGAACAACGGAGTCACCGGCAACTGGGCGGATAACGTCAGCTCGGCCACGAACTCCCGCTGGCAGAACATCGACAATCAGAACATGCTTTCGCCGGTCGGCAGCATCACGCCGAACGTGGTCTTGAAGTTCGGCGGCGGCAGCTTCAATCAATACACGTCGACGAATAACCTGCCGGCGAACCCGTTCCAGGTCATGCGGCTGGTCTTGGACAGCACCCTGAACGCTCCCAACACGAACACGATCGCCGGCAACCGGCTGCAGTTCGGCACGTCGATCGGCGTGCAGCCGCAGATCCAGCAGAACAATTCCGGCGCGTTCAACATCACCACGCCGATCACCGTGACCGCCCCCGGGCTGGAACTGACCGGCAACGGTACGGGCCTGGTCACGCTCGGCGGCGTGATCGACGGCGGCGGGGCGATCAACAAGACGGGCACGAGCGTGTTCGCCCTGAGCGGCACCAACACTTATACCGGCAATACGACCGTGACCGCCGGGACGCTGCAACTGACGGGCACCGGTTCGCTCGCAGCCAGCCCGCGCATCACGGTCGGCAACTCCCCGGGCAGCACGGCGATCTTCGACACGACCGGGGTCGCCGGCGGCGCTTTCGCGCTCGCCGCGAACCAGACTCTGGCAGGCCACGGCACTGTCACGGGCCCGGTCCGCATCGTCGCCGCGTCGACGATTTCCCCGGGCACCAGTCCCGGGACGTTGACCGTCAACGGCACCGTGACGTTCGCACCGAACGGGATCTATGTGTGGGAGTTGAACAGCGTCAGCGGCAGCGCGACGACGCAGGACCGTCTAACGATCGGCGGTACGCTGGATTTGAGCACGCTGTCATCCGCGAACCGCTTCACCATCGCGGTCACGTCGCTGACGCCGTCGAACGCGCCCGGCAACGTCAGCGACTTCTTGAACCTGCAGACTTACCAGTGGACGCTCGCCACGTTCTCGACGCTGGGCGGGACGTTTGATCCGAACCTGTTCACCGTCAATTCCAGCAATTTTACGAACGCGATACTGCCGACGAGTGCGTTTACGGTGAGTCAGGCCGGGAATTCGCTGTTTCTGAATTACGCGCCGGTGCCGGAGCCGGTGCACATCCTGTTCGTGGCGGTGATCGGCGCCGGAGTCTGGCGCGTCCGACGTAGGCGGGTTACTTCGCCCCGGTGAGTCCGAATTCGGCGGCTTTCTCTTTCAGCGCGCCGATGACGAAGGTGACGTGATCGGCGAGCTCCACGCCCAGGAGCTTCGCCCCTTCGGCGACTTCCGTCCGGTCGACGCCGGCGGCGAACTTCTTGTCCTTGAGCTTCTTGAGAACGCTCGGCGCTTCGAGCGTCTGGATGCCGTCCGGCCGCAGCCAGCAGCAGGCGACGACGAAGCCGGTCACTTCGTCGCTGGCGAGCAGGGCCTTGTCCAGCATGGACTCGCACGGCACGCCCCAGCGGAGCGAGTGACAGGCGATCGCATGCGCGATCGGCTCCTCGCCGCGCTCGCGGAGCCAGGCGATGATGTGCTGCGGGTGCTCGTCGGGGAACTTCTCGTAATCGGCGTCGTGCAGGAGTCCGGCGAGCGCCCATTGAGCCGCGTCGGCGTCGGGCCCGCCGTAGCGGCCGGCGGCGCGGCTCATGACGTGCTCGACCGTGAACATGTGCCGCAAGAGGTTGGGCGACTGCACCCACTCGTGCAGCTTGGCGAGGGCTTCGGCGCGGTCGAGCATGTCAGCCGTCGCCCTTCTTCTTGTTCTTGAGGTCTTTGCGGTCCGGGTCCTTGCGCTCCGGGTCTTTGCCGCGGTCGGCTTTCGCGTCCCGCTTAAGTTGTTTGGAAGATTCGGACGCGCTGTCGCGTTCGGCTTTCGCGTCGCGCTTGAGTTGTTTGGCGGACTCGGAGCCGAGGCCGCGCTGCTCTTTTAAGTCGCGGCTAAACGAAGGCGTCGGCGTGACGGCACCGAGGTGGCGGGCGAGAAGCGCCCTTTCGGGCGTGTCGTGTTCCTTGGCCCGGGCGACGTGCCAGGCGAGCTCGTCGGCCGTGAGGAAGCCGTCGTCGTTGCGGTCCAATTGCCGGAACTCCTCGATCGCCCAGCCGCTCTCGCGCCATTCGTAGAGGGCGACCTGGCCGTCGCCGTCCGCGTCGAGCCGCGCGAACCAGTCGGGCAGGTCCGGCGGCAGCCTGCCGGCCCGGTACACCATCGGCCGGGCACGATCCGCGGAGTCGCGACCCGCCCCGGAGTTCTGGTCGTTCTGCCATTCCCGGATGCGCGAGGCGAAATAGGCGCGATACTCGGACTTGCTCACGCCGCCGTCGCGGTCGGCGTCCCATTTCCCTCTTCCCGCCCGCAGCGCCGGCGAAAGCTCGTCGCCGGAGAGGACGCCGTCATGATCGCGGTCGAGTTGCTCGAACGTCCGATCGGCCGCCGACTGTGCTTGCTCGTCGGCCGAGTCCCAGGGCGGCGACGATCCCTCCGCCAGATACTTGCGGCCGTACTGGTGGAACTGGGCTCGGGTCAGCCGGCCGTTGGTCACGTTGAGCCGCTCGGCCATGCGGTCGAAGATGTCCGTGAGTGGCCGGCGGGTGATCGTGTCGCGGTCCCAGGTGGATCGGCCGCCGGACAGGCGGTCGAACCAGTCGTCGAACTCGCGGTTGGGTGAGGGCCCGAACGCGTCGGTCCGCGGGGCGGCGCGGTCGAGCGAACGGATGAGCCGATCGCGTTCGGTCGAGACCCGCGAAACACGGCGGGCCGCCCGGGCGACCATGTCGTCCTCGCTGGGCGGCGCCTTCTCGTTCCGGTTCTGTCCCCGGGCGGCCGAAGTCAGCAGGGGCAGCATGAGCAGGAGGATGCCGGCCAATCGCGGCGGGTGGTGACGCATCTGACGAACTCACGCGGCGGGTCGAGGCGGGCGGTGGAGGCGGGCCACTGGTTACTTTATTCGTTGTCGGCCGCGCGTCCAAGCGGATATTACCGAAACCGCCAACTCGGTGCGGCGACCGGTGCGGTCATCCCAACCGTTCCAATAGCGCCACCGGAAACTCGCGGAAGACTTCCGCCAACGGCAACCCGGCGATGCCGTCGGCCTCGTGCACCTCCAGCTCGGCCCGGGTGAACAGATTGCGATAGCGCCGGCCGGCGGGCTCCCGTGGCAAGACGAGCCAGGCGTCGCGCCAGACCGGCTTCCCGAGCGGCCAGTTCTCAGACCCGTTCGTCAGCCGTACGATGAGCCGCGGCACGGCGGTTACCAACGCCGAGCCGTTGCGGGCGCGGACGAACGCGCAGACGTGCTTCCGCCGCCGGCCGATCGTCCGCAACGGACGGTACGAGCCGGTGTCGAACAGTTCCGGATGAACGGCGCGATATTGCAGCGTCTGCCAGGTGACGTAGAGCTTGATCCGGCCGTCGGTGCTATTGGCGACGAGGTCGCGGGCCACGGCCGACAGGTCCGCGCCGGCCGCTTCGGCCCGGTTCCGCAACTCGGTCAGGAGCGTCCGTCGCTTCTCGTAGTCCACCGGGCGACGGTTGTCCGGGTCCACGAGGCTGAAATCCCAGAGTTCCTGTCCCTGATAGATGTCCGGCACGCCCGGCGACGTGAGCTTCACGAGCGTCTGGCTGAGCGAGTTCGCCTGGCCGTAGAATGCGACCCGCCGCTGCAACGGGGCGAGATCGTTGCGAAACGGCGCATGCGGGTCGTCGTTGACGACTTGCGTGACGAAGTCGTGGACGGCTGCCTCGTAGTCGGCGTTCGGGTTCACCCAGCTCGTATGGACTTCCGCTTCCTTGATCGCTTTGAGCATGTAAGCGACCAGGCGTTCTCGAAAGGCGGCGAACTCTTCCGGTGTCGGGTCGAACGGCCAGGCGCCGAGGAGGACCTGGTAAAAGAGGTATTCGTCGTTCGCATCCGGCGCCAGTTCGCCCTGGACGATGGCCTTACGGGCCATGTTGATCCGCGTCCAGCGCAACAGAGCCGCCCGCCATTCCTCGGGGATCTCCGAAAGCACGTTGATGCGGGCGCGGACGTCTTCGCTCCGCTTGGTGTCGTGCGTCGAGCTCGCGAGCATGGCGTGCGGCCATCGCTGCAGCCGGGCGGAGTTCTGTCGGTGAAAGGCCGGCAGCATCAGCCCGAAATTCGCCGGCTCCCCGCCGACCTCGTTGAGAGAAACCAGCCGGTTGTAAACGTAAAAGGCGGTGTCTTCCACGCCCTTGGCCATGATCGGTCCGGTGATCTGTTGAAACCGCCGGGCGAATGCCAAAACCTCCGGCCGGTCTTCGGGGCGGAACGACTCGTAGTTCCGCAGCAACAGCGTGTCGCAGAGAAAATCGAGAATCGGGGCGGCGAGCCGCGGATTCCGCCTTTTCGCCTCGACGACCGCCTGTTCGACGTAGCCGGCATCGCGCGCGAGCACCGCGCCGGGGGCGGTCAGATACGTGCGATACACCGGCAGGCAGGCGATCAATTCCCGAATCGCACGGACCAGAAGATAAAGGGTGAAGTCGCGATAGCGCCGGTTGCGATTGGCCAGCCGGTCGAGCTGGTGAGCGAGCGAATTGATCTCGCTCGCCATCGAGACTTGCATGACCACGCGTTTCGCGGTGGTCACCAGCGGCACGTAGTCCAACTCGCGACCGGTGAACTGGCCGTAGAGTCGGTCGAACGCCCGGCGGTGGCGGCGGTCCACGAACAGGCCGTTGACCGCGTTGAGGAAGTCGTAGCCCACGGTGCCGGCGACCGCCCAGTCCGGCGGCAACGGTTCTCCTTCCGCGAGAATCTTCTCCGCGACGACGTACAGCGGCCACGGCGGCAGCGCACTCTCCCGCTCGACCGACGCCGCGGTGAACCAGTCGTCCAGCGCCGGCGGCGTCAGGCCCGCGGCCCTCAGCCGCGCGACGTACTCCTCCTGCAACTGCCGAAAATAGGTGACCGGGTCACGCAGCCCGTCGGGATGGTCGATCCGCAGTCCCGTCGCCTTGCCGTCGGCGAGCAGGCCGAAGGCGATCTCGTGGGTCGCCCGAAACACCTCGGGCACTTCGACGCGGATCGCCGCCAGGTCGTTGATGTCGAAGAACCGGCGGTAGTTGATTTCCTCGCCGGCCACCCGCCAGAACGCCGGGCGATAACATTGCGCGTCGAGGAGATCGTCCATCAGTTCGAAGCTGTTCGAATCCGCCGGGTCGCCGTTGAAGTCCGCGATCGTGCGGTCGAGTGCCGCGCCGAATTGGGGACAAGCGTGGAAGAGCGCGGCCAGACGACGTTTGACGACCTCTTTTTCGCGCTGCCGCTCGGCGATCTTTTCCGGATCGGTTTCCGTCCGCGGCGGCAGATGGCCGATGGCGGTCCGGATGCTTAGCAGCTCGATGAAGTGTTCGCTCGTCTCGCCGAGTTCCTCTTTGAGCGCCTCCAGCCGATGTCTCAAGATGAAGTCGTACGTCCCCGGCGCGATCGGCAATTTGACCCCGCCCGCGAACACGAAGAACGTCCCGTCCTCATAAACCAGCCGAAACGTGCCTTTCTCGAGCGCCGTGCCGTACTGGTCCTCGAGAATCGGCAGCAGCACTTTGTTCGCGAGTTCGGGTTTGACCGGTTGCCAGTCGATGTCGAAATGCCCGGCGACTCCGGAGCTGGGGCCGTTCTCCAATACGTCCATCCACCAGCCGTTGGCCGGGTCGTTGATGCCCATGTGATTGGGCACCGTATCGAGAATCAGACCGAGGCCGTGCTCTTGCAGGACGGCGGAGAACTGTTCGAACCCGGCGTCGCCGCCGAGTTCCGGATTGATCCGGCCGTGATCGACGACGTCGTAGCCGTGCGCGCTGCCGGCGCGAGCCTGAAGGATGGGGGACGAGTACGCGTCGCTGACCCCGAGCGCGGCGAGATACGGCACGACCGCCGTCGCGTCCGCGAACGGAAAGTCGCGGTGCAATTGCAGGCGGTAGGTCGCCCGGGGAATCCGCGCCGGTTGCGGGGCGGTGCTCATGCAATCAACCTACGGCCCGAAACGCAAGCGAGGGACGGTCGTCTCGTCCCTCGCCGTCATTTTTGGCCGGTCCGGATGTCGGGCGCGTCATGCCGTCACCTTATCGGCAATTTCCGGAACGCTCACGCCGAGCTTGGCGCCCAGTGCGGCGAAGGCGGTGCACCATTCGCCGTCGGCGGCGCACCCCGCGGCGGCGCGATCGCATCGTTCCCGAAAGGCCGTTTCTCTCAAGGCATAGAAAGTGTTCTGGGCACGCCACAGATCGACGGGAAACGACAGGTCCGCGATCACGTCGAGCAGGCCGTCGGACAGTCGCAGCAGCCCGGCATCGTCCGGATCGGCGGCGAGTTGGTCGAGCACCTTGGCCGTCTTCCGCGACAGAACGAACGCGAGACCCGGCACGTCCAGGCTCACGTCGTAGTCCTGGGCCTCCTGGAGCAACTTCCGGACCAACTGCAGGTCGGGCGCGTCGTCGGCGCACGCCCGCCACAGGTCAAGATTGAGCAGGAAATCCGCGACCTTTCGGAAGGCCGGCAACACCGGCCGGTCCAGGCCGCGGAGGAAGTGCATGGTCGGGGCGTGGGCGTCATACACCTGGCGGAACACGGTCTCGAGCGCCTGCGTGGTCGTGTCGGTGATGCGGGCGATGATGGCCCGTTGTTCGTCGCGGAAGAGCGATCGGAGCGAATAGGCGCCGGCGTCGAACGCCCGGTCCACGAGACGAACGAACGCCGGGATGTCGAATCGCTGGAACGCCTCTTCCGCATGTGCCCGCAAGAGGCCGATCGCGGCGGGGTCGTCGAGGGGCCGGACGCCGCCGTGCAGGTGCATTTCCCCGAAATCCGCCGCCGCGAACGCGAACGCGGCGCTTTCCCGGGTGATGGTCGAGGTCACGCGGACGTTACCGCTGATGAACCGCGCCTTGCCGAGTGCGGCGGTGCTCAGGTCGTCGACGCCGGCAGTGTAGCAGAAGAGCTGCGTCTGTCCGGGGTCGTCGTGGAAGAGGGCGCTGACGGCATAGTGCGCCGCCACCTTCGGGAGGTCGACGCGGGCCGGGCGGACCAACTTATCGTAAATGCGCCGGCCGTCCCGCAGGCCGCGGACATTGCTCTTCGCCCGCGCCAACCGGTCCAGGAACGACGGCTCGACAGGGTTGCCGAAGAGTTCCTCCGCGAGCTGTACGGCGCGGCCGGCGTATTGAATCACCTGGACCGTCTCGATGCCCGAGAGCTCGTCAAAGAACCAGCCGCAGCTCGTGTACATCAGCAGGCAGTTCCGCTGCAGTTCCAACAGTTTGAGGGCGGTCACCTTCTTGGCGTCGTCGAGCGGTTCGCGGACGTGGCGGGCGAGGAACGACACGACATTTTCGGGAGAGCGGTTGAGGATGACGTCGACATACGCATCGCGAACCGCCCACGGGTCTTTGAACAGTTTCCCCGCCGCCTTTTCGTAGAGTGGGGTCACCTCGTCGCGGAGCCAGTCGAGGGCGGCCCGCAGCGGGCCGCGCCATTCCTGCGTCCAGCCGGCCCGGTTCGCCGCGCGACACCCGCAATCCTCTTTCCAACGTCCGACGCCGTGGGCACAGCTCCAGGCCGAGTTCTCGACGATTTCGACTTCCTGCGTCGGCGGGTGATTGGCCAGGAATTCACCGTAATTGGTGAGCCGGACGTCCGGATGCTTTTCGATCAAATCGAGTGCATATGCCAGGGCCATGTCGCCGTAGCGGCTATGGTGGCCGTAAGTCTCGCCGTCGGTGGCGATGTGCACGATCTGCGGCCACGTCCGCGCGTCGGAGAATGTCCCCAACAGGCGCGAGGCGAACTTTTCGCCGGACTGAAGTAGGTTCTCGAACGCGACCGCCTGCGACACCGGGCCGTCGTAGAAGAAGAGCGCGATCGCGGCCCCGGACGGTAATCGGCATTGATACGTTCGCGTCGGATCGATCCGCCCGCCGAGGACGTCTTGCCATTCGCAATTCCCGTCGAGCGGCCGCACGCGTTTCGCCTGGTACGGCGAGAGGATCGTGAAGCGGAGGCCTTCCGCGGCGAGCACCTCCAACGTCTCGATGTCCACGGCCGTCTCGGCGAGCCACATCCCTTCGGGTGGACGGCCGAACCGCCGGACGAAATCGGCCTTGCCCCAGCGGACCTGCGTCACTTTGTCCCGCCGATTGCACAGCGGCATGATCGCATGGTTGTACACCTGGGCGAGCGCCGACCCGTGGCCGCCGAACCGCTCCTGGCTCCGCTGGTCGGCGTCGCGAATGGCCGCGTACGTGTCCGGGTCATGCTGCTCCATCCAGGAGAGCAAGGTCGGCCCAAAGTTGAAGCTGATTCGCGAGTAGTTATTGACGATCCGGGTAATGCGGCCGTCGCCGTCGAGGATGCGGCTGCGCGAGTTGGGCGCATAGCATTCCGCAGTAATCCGCTGGTTCCAGTCGTGGTACGGCTCGGCGGAGTCCTGGACTTCGATCGCTTCGAGCCAGGGGTTTTCGCGGGGGGGTTGGTA
>DATJGQ010000853.1:0-3696 GCA_035494815.1 Gemmataceae bacterium | reverse complement strand
CTGCAGCGCTCCCCTCGCAAGCTCGGGTCGCGGCGGAGCGGAAGTTGTTTTTTGAGATTCCTATCATGACCACCCCGCACCACGCCGGCGAAGACCGCTCCAACCGCGACCGTGACGTCGCCGCGACGGTCGAGCCGCGGACGTTGCGCACCTACACGCCGTCGCTCGCGGTCCTCGCCAAAAGCGCCGGCGTCTTCCACTGGACCGCCGACGGCCGCCGGCTCTATGACTTTACCTCCGGCGTGCTCGTGTCAAACCTCGGCCACAACCCCTCGCAGTGGATGCGCCGCTTCCAGCGCTATATGGCCTGGCCCGACCGCCTGCCCGACGGCGACTACTTCCCCGCCATGCCGATGACCGCCTACAACGCGGTTACGCCGATCGAGGTCGAAGCGAGCCGGCGGCTCGTCGACCTGCTGCAAAGCCGGCCGGGCGGCAAACGGATGGAGCAGGTATTGTGGGCGGCGTCGGGATCCGAGGCGATTCAGAAGGCACTCTGGGCGTGTCTCGCCCGCGACCGCAACCGCGACATGATCCTGGCGACTCGGTACGGTTTCCACGGCAAGAAAGGACTCGCCGGCGCCGTCACCGGCAGCGAGGCGGATCGCGAGCGCGACGAGCGGGTTCGCTTCATCGCGTTTCCGATGGTGGAGTGCCACGACGTATCGTGCCGGGACTTTCGGTTCGACGCGACGGTCTACCGGCAGGAATTGGACGCTCTCCACGAAAAGTTCGGCCGGCGGATCGGCACACTCATCACCGAGCCGTACCTCGGCGGCGGCGGTTCGTATCACCCGCCGGCCGCGTACCTGCAAATGCTTCAGCAATTCTGCCGCGAACACGACATCGTCTTCATCCTTGACGAGGTGCAATCGAACTTCGGCCGCACCGGACGCATGTTCGCCTACGAGACCTACGGCATTGAGCCGGACATCGCGGTGCTGGGCAAGGGCCTGGGCAACGGCGTACCGGTCGCGGCCGCCGCCGGGCGGAAGGACCTCTTCGCCGCGCTCGACTACGGCGAAGGCTCGGACACCTGGAGTGCCAACCCGCTCTGCTGCGCGTCCGTGCTCGCCACGCTCGACGAATTCGCGGCCGGCGACGTGATGGCAAATTGTCACCGATCTTCCGCCGTGATCGAGGCGGGACTGGTCAAGCTCAGAGAGCTGCCGTTCGTCGCCTATGTCCGCGGCGAGAAGGACGGGATGGTCTGGGGCGTCGAGTTCAAAGAACACGCCGGGCGGACCGCGGCCGACTGGGCCAACGCCGCCGTGCTCGCCTGCTACCTCGGCGACGGCGGTGACGGCATCCACCTGCTCGGGCCGTTGGCCAAGAAGGTCATTCGGATTGCACCGCCTCTGACAATTACTCCCGCTGAGTCGGACGCCGCCATGTCGAACATGTCCGCCTCACTGCGGCGGCTGGGAGAGGCGAATCCCGCCACGAACGGGCCGCCGGCCCGTGCCGGCTCCCCTGCCCCGGCCCGCTGATTCCCTTGCCGCTTTCGGCAAACCGATGGAGAATGCGAATACCGCCGAACGGCCGCCCGCCGGCCGGCGTATGAGGATTAGCATTCCCACTCGCGAGACGGACCGTGCTTGCACAAATTCGAATTGACGAAGCGACGATCCGCGACTTCATCATCTGTTTCACCTCGATCCTCTATGAGGCGATGCCGTTCATCGTCTTGGGGGCGGTGATCGCGGGCGTCCTCGAAGAGGTCGTGCCGCAGCAGTTGATCGCCCGTGTGGTCCCCAAAAACAAATACCTCGCGATCGGCATGAGCGCCCTGCTCGGCCTCGTGTTCCCGATGTGCGAGTGCGGCATCGTCCCGGTCATGCGGCGACTCCTGCGGAAAGGGCTGCCGCTGAGTTCCTGTACCGCTTATTTGCTCGCCGGACCGATCATCAACCCGGTCGTGATCCTGAGCACGTGGGTCGCCTTTCAGATCACAGACAACCGGTCGGTAATGGAGAACTTCGTCGCCGGCCGTGGGCCGATGATCGTGGTACTCCGCGTCCTCGGCGGGTTTCTCGTGGCCGTGATCACGTCGCTCGTGGTGCACCGGCTCTACGCGAAATACGGCAACGATCTGCTCAAGCCGCTCGCCCGTCCGGATCATGGCCGGCTGCCGAAGCACAAACCCGACGAGAAGTCGATCTCCTCGCCGGCCGAAGCGCACCAGTTGGAGGACGAGGACGAGCCGGAGGTGGTCCGCAAGTCGCTGTGGCAGCGGCTCGGCAACATCGCCGAGACTGCCCTACACGATTTTGTGGACATCACGCTGTTCCTGATCCTCGGGGCGCTCCTGGCGGCAGCGTCGCGACTCGCCCTGACGAGCGAGGACGTCAGCAGGCTATCGCACACGCCGCCGATTCTCGCCATTCTCGGCATGATGGGGCTGGCGATCCTGCTGTGTCTATGCAGCGAGGCGGACGCGTTCGTCGCCGCCAGCTTCACGGAACTGCAGCCGGCCGCGAAGCTGTCGTTCCTGGTGCTCGGGCCGATGCTCGACCTGAAGCTCTACATGATGTACACGCGCGTCTTCCGCCCGCGGCTGATCTGGACGGTGTTCGGCAGCGTCATCGTGCTGACGCTGATTTATTCGATCGGCGTCCATTACGCCTGGGTGGCCTACGTGCAATGGATGACGACACACGCCTGATTTGAAACGGCCGTCGGCCGCGGAGATACCGACCATGGCACACGATCACGCTCACGACCACGACCACCATCACGGCGGTTCGTATTACCTCGACCAACTCTGCACCATCGGCGCCTGCGGGGCGCTCGGGATCATCGCAGTCTTGATGTCCTCGCTGAAGGACTCGGCGGGCAACTTGCGCCTGTCGTATATCCTCGCGCCGCAGTTCTATGGCTGGGTCTTCGCGGGCGGCATCGCTCTTTTGATCCTGTCGGCGATCCGGGCGATATGCCTGTGGCAGGAGGCCGGGCGGGCGAAGGCACACGTGCATGATCACGTTCACGACCACCATCATGATCATGACCACGCTCATGAGCACCACGACCATGATCACGGCCACGACCACAGCCACGATCACGGACATTCCCATGCCCACGGCCACGGACATGACCACGATCACGATCACGGCTGGACGCCCGCGCGGTACGCCGTGCTTATGCTGCCGATCGTGCTCTTCTTCCTGGGCCTGCCGAATAGCGGATTCAGTGCCAATCGATTCAGCATCGGGAAGGAAAGCGTCGACGAGTCGGCGACGCGACTTCAAGACAAGGGCGGGAAAGCGGTCGAACTGGGATTCAAGGAATTGACCAACGCCGCACTCATTCCGTCGGCCCGGGAGGAACTCGAGGGCCGCACCGGCATTCTCCGCGGCCAATACTCGCCGAAATCCGATAAGCAGTTCACCCTCTTTCGGGTGAAGATGAACTGTTGCGCGGCGGACGCCATCCCGCTGCAAGTGCCGATCATTTCGCCGGAGAACTTGACGCGGCTCAAGCCAATGGAATGGGTCGAGGTGCAAGGGCAGATCCAATTCCGGAAGGTCGAAGGCGGCGACAAGTATCTGCCGGTGCTGCTGATGAAGTCGGCCGATCAGGTCCGAAAGATCGACCCGCTCCCGCAATACGAGTATTGATGGCCGCCGCGAATGCCACCGCCCGTCTCGTGCTGGACGCCGTCGCGTTCGCGGCGCGGGCCCACCACGGGCAGCTCCG
>DATJGQ010000852.1:0-2168 GCA_035494815.1 Gemmataceae bacterium | reverse complement strand
CCGGCCGCGATCACCTCGTCGGTTTCGATCACTTTGATGTCGTCACCGAGTTCAAGGGAGGTCAGGTCGCCGAGCTTTGGTTTGTCGGCATCGAAGACTTCGAGCAGCGCCAATCCCGCCGCCGGGTCCGAGCGGACGGTGCGGACCTCAACTTCGCGCTGGTTCGGTTCGCCGAAGTCGAGGACGAGCTTGAATCGGTTCGGCCGGTTGGGGCGGTGGACGACGGCCTCCGTCGTGATGAAGAACCCGGACGGGTCGATGCAGAACGCGGTGCCGAGCGAAAGGGAATCCGGCTCGATGATGACCGTCGCCTTTTTCGCCCGGCTGATGATTGCGGCGCGGTCCGACGCCGGGGCCGTAGCCGGAGCGTCGGCAGCCGCGGCAGGCTCGGTGGCCGGGACGAGCGCCATGGCGGAAAGGAGACTGAGAATGATCGAGGGCTGCACAACTCGCCTTCGCATTCGAACCCCAGCAGGTGAAGAAACAGCAACGGGTTACGGCCGGCCCCGTTCGGTAGGAAGCATCCGCATCCCGGCCGCGGATCGTCGGGCGAGTGTATCGTCGGGTCAGCGAATTGCCTATGCCCCTGGGTATCCAATTTCAGCGCGGGATCCTGCAATTCCGGGCCTTTTCAATGCACGACGATTCGGAACGTCCGCCGCAGCTCCTTGCCGCCGGCATCGCGCGCCGCGACGACGACCGAGGCGGCCGATGAATACGGGTCGGCCGCCGCCGCCGCCCAACGGATCTCGCCGTCGTCCGAAATCGTCAGGCCACTCGGCCCGGTCATGAGCCGAAAGCGCACCGGCGTCCGATCGGAGCGGGCGTCGAGGAAAAAGCTATACGGCTGCCCGCGTTTCGCCGCCTCCGCGACGGTCGTCGCGAAGAAAAGAAAATGCTGCCCGGCGGCAGCCATGGTCGCGGCCGGATCGAAGGGGAGGACGCGCAGCCGGTCCCCCGTTTCCGGGATGACGATCACTCGCCCCACATTGGAATCCGCGCGAAGCCGCGCGTGGAACCGTTTGTCCAGGGAGAGTGATTCATCCATGAAGTTCCCTCCCGCTTCGGCCCACGTCAATGACATGTGCTCCAATGCCGGGAGGTCCGCCACGCGAGACCGGTCTTGCGCCAGGAAGAGGGCCACGGACGCCTCGTGGTGTTCTCGCAGTCGGGCGCAGTCGACGCCGAAGAAAAATGGCGTTCCCGCGGCGGCGACGCCATGCAGGCGGTCCCAGCCGAACCGGTCGTCCTGCACGCGTCGCAAGTCTGCGCCGTGGATCCCGTAGGCTGTGAAAACCTGCACACCATCATCGGAAGGTGAGACGTAACCCGAGTCGGCGTGCTCGTATTCAACATCCGCGATTGAACCGTGGACACGGATGCAGTAAATCCCAGAGGGAGAGACCATCGGTTGCCAACCGAAAAACGTCTCCCCGTCAGGGGCGGCTCGAACATGGAATCGCTCCGCGCCGAACATATGCTGGCCCTTCACCCTGATTTGCGGCTTCAGATCGCGAAGCGTTCTTGGGTCAAAAAAATGAGGGCCTGCCGCGGTTCGGATGAGCAGTGGGCCGGCCCCGCAGGCGCCGGCCGCAAGGTCTAATGGCGCTTCCGAGAGCGGCAGAGGGGCCACGAGATCGCGCTCCCAGTCCACCAATCGCCACCTTTGAATCACCTTTTGATTCGGCAACACGATAAACAGGTGTTCGGCGGTCCCCGCGCACAGGACGGTCTCGGGCGGCAGCGGCAGTTCACGGACGACCTTGGCACCTTCGGCATCGAAGACGACGAGCTTGCGGGCGGACTTGCACACGATGGCCATGTACTTGCCGCCGCCGGCAAGGGCCATGTCGGTAGCGGGGCCAGGAAGCGCGACTTCAAACCCGTGGGGATCCGCCTGCGCCGCAACGGCTGTCGCGGGAGCAGTGGTGGCACTCGTCACACCGGTATCGCCGGCGCCACCAGCTGCCACTGGCAGGCTGGGGCGGACGACATTTACAGTGAACCCTTGTGACGTCGATCGTCCAGCGGCATTTGTTGCCGCCACGACGAACGACGCTTCGGCATTCGAATAGCTCGCCGGCACGTTCCATTCGAGGCGCCCCGTCGGCGACACGATTGCACCCGGCGGCCCCGACTCCAGCCGGTAGGTGACGGGCGCTCGTTTG
>DATJGQ010000851.1:0-9027 GCA_035494815.1 Gemmataceae bacterium | reverse complement strand
ACGGCGTGCTCTACTGGCGGTCGGCGGTGACGATCACCGACATCGTCGATGGCACGATCAACACGCTGGCCGTAGGCGAGCGGCCGCCCTCCCCCGACATGGGCTATGGCTGGTGGCAATCGGCGGACACGTACAATTTCGTAGGCGTCACCACCACCTGGGAGTGGGACACGGTCCAATACGTCGCGAATACTCGTGGCGCCCCGTATTTCACGGAGGGGGAAACCGGAGCGCCCTGTCCGTTCCCGGCGTTTTATTCGCCAGGCCGCGTGGACAAAGTTTGCGACTTCAATCACTTCTGGAGCAATCACACCGGCGGGGCCAATTTCGTCTTCGGCGACGGCTCCGTCCGGTTCCTGCCGTATTCGGCCCGACCGGTCATGCCGCAGTTGGCCACGCGAATGGGCGGCGAAACGGTTGACGGATCCGGATTCTGATTGGCCCGCAACGATTCCGAGACGCCATGCACATGCGCCCCGGCCGACGAACTTGCGCCACGGCCGTGCCCGTCGCACTTTTCGCTGCAGCGCTCGCCGGGTGTGGCGGCGGCAAAGCCGACGTCTCCGGCAAGGTCTCGTATAAGGGCAAACTGCTGACGAGCGGAACGGTCTCGATGATTGGGCCGGACGGGATCGTCCGACAGGGTACGATCGGTGGGGACGGCACATATGCGGTCACCGGCGTGGCGGCTGGCAAAGTGCAGATCGGCGTGCTCAGCTTGAACCCGGCCGGCGATGGCCGCGGCGGCCGGCGACCCGGGGGCGGCAACCGAGTCGCCGCCGCGCCGTCCGCTTCGTCCCCCGACAATGCTTCCTGGTTCGCCATTCCCGGAAAGTATCAGGAGCCGACGACGTCGGGCCTGAGTGCCGTTTTCGCGAGCGGCTCAAATCAGTACGACATTCAATTAGAATGAGGCCCGCGGATCACAACCATTGAGCCCTCATCAAAGGGAATCGCTTTCTGGTTGAGTGTCCTGTGGCGACGGGGTATGCTTGTTCGCGTGCTCACATATCCCTGAGGTCGCCTGTCGCCCGGGCCGGGTTGGTCCTTGGGGGTCCGGGTTTCGTTGCCGTTCGAAAGGGGCCGTCATGGTTCGCCGTCGCGTCCGGTCGGGGTTTACGCTGATCGAACTTCTGGTGGTCATCGCCATTATCGCGATATTGATCGGGTTGTTGTTGCCCGCGGTGCAAAAGGTTCGCGAAGCCGCCGCCCGGAGCAAGTGCACGAATAACCTCAAACAGCTCGGCCTCGCGCTCCACACGTTCCACGACGTCAACCAAATGTTCCCTCCGGGCGTCGGAGCGATCGGCGATGGACGGTCCCTGGGCGCCTGGGTTACGGACAAGAACTACAACAGCGACACGGTTCCGCCGAGCCAGCGAATCCGCACCTGGATGGCCTGGGTCCTGCCGTTCGTCGAACAGGACGCGCTGCTGAAGCAACTCCCGATCAATCCGAAGAACCCGGCACTCAGCACTTTCTTTAGCACCCCGGACAACAATCAGGCGGCGACGCTGGTGCCGCCGTATCTCTGCCCGTCGGACCCGCGCGGCTACCAGGCCTTTCCGGGCGATTCCAAGTACACCGCCAACACTTACACCAGCTACTGCGCCGTCGGCGGGATCGACTCCTGGTCGGATAGTTGGCCACAGAGTGAAGGGATCATCTACTGGCGATCCAAGACGCGAATCACGGACATCCCGGACGGCACGAGCAACACCCTCATGGTCGGCGAGCGGCCGTGGACCGACGTGGACCCGACCTACGGCTGGTGGGCCGCATTTAGCTATGCGGGTAGCTTCCGCGACGCGACTTGGGAATACCATACGGTGCAATACATGGCCAACTCGCGCAACGCCGACGGCCTGCCGACGCGGGACGAGAGCGGCGTCCCCTGTCCGTTCGCGCCCTATTTCCCCGGGGTGCCCAGTTACAAGATCGGTCAGAATCAAAACCTTTACGGCCCCGGCCGAACGACCAACGCCTGCGACTTTAACCACTTCTGGAGCCACCATCAGAACGGCGCCAACTTCGTTTTCGGTGACGGCTCGGTCCGATTCGTTCCCTACAGCGCCAAGCCGGTCATGAACATTCTGACCACTCGCTACGGCGGCGACACCGGGGATGCGAGCAACTTTTGAGCGTGACTGGGCACGCGTTTTAGCCGCGGGCTGAAGTCCCGCGTCTGCAGTCGCCGCGAACGACGGAAACGGCGTTTCGGAGGGCACCATGCGGATCGCTCACATTGTTGGCTGCGCGCTCGCCCCGGTCCTACTCCTTCCAGCCGGCTGCGGCGGTGGTAAGTCCGACGTCACCGGAAAGGTGATCTATCAGGGCAAGACCGTGTTATTCGGCACCGTCATCATGCAGGGACCCGATCGTATCCCGATGACCGGAACGATTCAGTCGGACGGGACATATGTCGTTCAGGGCGTCGCTTCGGGGAACGTACTCATCGGCGTGGTCAGCCGCGATCCGGGCGTGCTGGCCGGGAGCAAAGGCCGGCGGCGCGTCGATATGGGGGATGCCAACGGCGGCAGTCTCGAAAGCACCGTGGCGCCGATCATCGAGCGCTCGAAATGGTTCCCGATCCCGCAAAAGTACGAGGACCCGGGGCAATCCGGGCTGCAGGCGACGATCAAATCCGGCGCGCAGAATTACGACATCAACCTGCCCTGACCGGTCACGTGTGAATCGCGTCGAACATCGTAAACGCGAGGGGCCCGAACACCAGCACCGGCAGCCATGCCGCCAGCGCGGGAGACAAGTACTCGCTGTCGCCGAGTTGCTTGCACGCGAAAAGCGCACAGAAGAAGAGCGCGCACATCGCCAGGCACAGCCCGGTGCCGATGAAGATGTTCCGGTTCTGGTCGCGGAGGATCACGGCCAGCCCCATGAAGATCAAGATCAGGCTCAAGATCGGCCGCGTCAATCGCATGTGAAAGAGCACCGCGACGGCGGGCTGACGGCGGCCGTCGGGCCGGTCGAGCAGGTCCTTGAGTCTTAACGTCGTGGCGAACATGTACCAGTTTCCGCGGCGGGTCAGCACGTCGAAATCGACGTCCTGCACCGGCAGAAAATACCGACCGGGATCAACTTCTTTCAGTACCGGCGGACAGTCGTCGAGCACCGCCGGCTGGGTGCCGGTGATCAGCCAGCCGCTGCGATACGGGCCCGGGGCGTCCGGCGGCAGGTAGACCGCCGACTCGGCCTTGATGTGCAGCCGGCCGGCGGCCATCGACTCGGGCAGCGTCACAAAGAACGGCCGGACCTGCATCCCCTGTCGCGTCGCGAGCTGGCCCTCCAGATGCACGCCGTTCGGTTCATACGCCCCCTGCACCGGCAGGGTCTTGTCACCCTTGTGGTCGTCGCGATCGGCGAGCAGCGCGTCGGCGATCCGCGGGATCAGGAACTCCTGGTTCGCCAGGCCCAGCCCGAGCATGACCACGACGCCGCCGATTACTGGGCGGACGACGCGTCGCGTCGGCACGCCGGCCGAGAGCAGGGGCAGCAGTTCGTTATTCCGCTGCATCCACGCGACGGTGAACATCGCCGCCAGGAGCAGGATCGGCTCGCAGAGCCGGTCAAAGATCTGCGCGACCTTGTAGCCGTAGTACCGGCCGACGTTCAGCAGCGTCTCCCGCAGCGTCTGCGCCTGCTGCGCGAAGTCTTCGACGTTGGTGAACAGGTCCACGACGACGTAGAGACTCAGCAGGCTGACCAGGCAGATCAGGTACGCCCGCAGGAACGATGTGAACAGGAGGCGGTCGAGGACCCTCACGGCGAGCCTCCTTGAAGAAGTGGAGTGTGGAGCGCAGAGCGTGGAGCGTTTTTATCGTCTCGCTCGACGCTCCTCGCTCCACGCTGCACGTCACACCGCGGCCGGTAGTTCAGGATGTACTGTTGGATGTAGTCGTTCGCGGCGGTGGCGGCCGCGTCGCCGAAACCGTGGGCCTTGAGTTCCTCGAGCGCCCGGTACGGCCCCCAGCCCTCGTACTCCATCCGGTAGACGGCCGCGAGGATGCCGGTGCGATGCAGCCCGGCCTTGCAGTGAAGGAGAACCGGCCGCGCCGCGCGGTCGTCGAGAATGGCCAGGAACTGATCGATCACTTGCGGCCGGGCGGTCGGGTCGGTGCGGTCCGAACACAGATCGGGGTCAAGGTGGACGTAGCGGACGCCCAACTCCTTGCAGACCTCACTTTCACGGACGGTCCGCCGGTCCCAGAACGAGATCGGCAGTTTCGGGTCCGAGAAATCGTTCAGGCCATCCTCGTTCTGACAGTTGACGACCGTGCGGAAGCCGTAGCGGACGACGGCGTCGCGGAATCCCTCGGCGGTCATCTGACCGCTGCGGTAAAGGACGTCGGGGGCGACGACGCGGAGGCGCTTGTGGTGGGCGTACTCGGCGCGGAAGTGTAGGAATGGGACGGCGACCAGTACTACCGCCAGGACGACGCCCATCAGCCAGCGCGCGACGACCGCCATGCCGCCCCTCCGCTCCGTCGGTGGGCCGGCCGCCGTCTGCGACCGGGGGCGCGATACTGGCAAGTTCAGGCGATTTGTGCAAGGCCGTTTCGCGTCTCCAGAGTCTTTGAGCCCGACGCGCAAGCGAGGGATGAGAGTCCCATCCCTCGCTTGCGCGTCGGGCTCAAAGACACCGGTTGGGCGTTAAGCCGCAGTCACGGCCGGTACCGATTCAGCGCCTGCCGCGGGCCGCCTTGGACGCGTTCCAGGGCGAAATCGATCTCGGTGGGGTTCGGCAGGCTCTGCCGTTCAAGTTCAGCCCCGCGGGCGAAGTCGCGACCGGCCTCGTCGGTCCGACCCAGCTGCCAACGCGCTAGGCCGCGGAAGTAGAAGTGCCGGGCGTCCCGCTCGTTGGCTTTGACGGCAGCGTCGAACGCGACTTCCGCCGCCTGATAGTCGCCGGCGCGATACAGCGCGCGGCCGGTGCCGTACTCGCGATCGGCTGTGGCGGCGTTCGGCTTGGGCAGCGTGCCCGGCTGGCGTTGCAACGCCGCGTCGAGCGCGGCGATCAGGTCCCCGGCGGCGGATTCGTTGTTGATCGCTCCGACGACTTTCAACCGGGCGACGACCGCGGCCTGAAAATCGGCGAGCGCCGCCCGGGCCGTCGTCTGCCGATCGAGTTCGGCCCTGAGCCGCTCCTCGGCGGCCTTGGCGTCGCGGGCGGAGGCCGCGGCGTCCTGACGAACTCGGGCAAGCTGGGCTTCGGCCTGAACCGTCGCGGCCTCGGCGGCAGCACGGGCCTGGCTCAGCCGCGCGACGGCGCTCGGCACATCGTTCGGATCGAGGTTGGCACTCTTGACCGCGGCGGAGAGCGCCGTGTACGCCTCGTGCGCCCGCTTGGACTCCTCAATGGCTTCCTGTTCTCGGGCGAGCCGCGCCGCGACGCCCGGAAGGTCCGCCGTATCGATCTTCGCCGACTTCAATTTGGCCGTCAGTAAGTCGTACTCTGCCTGCGCCTTCTGAGCGCGTTCCGCGGCTTCGTCGGCGCGGGCCAGCAACCCGGCCGTCTGCGCCTGCCACGTCGTGCGGGCTTGTTCGTGGTCGTCTTGCAAGGTCGAAGAGCTGAGCGGTTTGGACGTCGCACTTGCAGTCACGTTCGGCAAGGGGTGGCTATACCACATCGCCAGATAGGTGGCGGCCCCGACGAGCAGCCCGCAGACGCCCCCGCCGACCCAAGCCTTCCATCGCGACGGCGGCTTCTCGTCGAGCGCCAGATTGAGCTGATTCGCGGCCAAGCCGGCGGCGGCGAGGTCGAAGATCTCCGAAGGCGCGGCGAGAAGGTCCGGCGGGCCGTGATCCGACGGTTCGTTGGCCGCGCCGTTTCGCCGCCGGAAGGACGAGTCGTCCTGGGCGTGCCGGACGAACGATGAGGGGACGTCGGTCTGAGGCTTCGAGCCGAGGTCCACCGCCGACGACTCGATCACGGGGTCGTCAAGTTCTGCGTCCGCTTGCTCGGCCGGCTCGGCACGCGGCTGTCCCTCTCGCTGAACCGCCGGACGACGTAGTTCGTCGGTCGGAGACTCGTGGTCGAGTTTGCCTTCACCAAGCAGATCGTCGTCGGACGACGGGTCCCAGCCGTGGTCGCTGAGTTCCGACCGCAGGCCCACCGCCCGGCCGAAGATGGAGGAGGCGTCGTCCATATCGGGGAGTAGGCCGAGCTGGAAATCGTCGTCGTCATCGTCGGCCGTCTCGGCGGCGAGTTTCTCAGGGAGGGGCTCTTCCACAATGGCGTCCTGGACCGGCGACGGCGGCGGTTCTTGAGACAACGCGTCCCGCAGGAGTTCCGCGTCTTTGTTCGCTTCCTGGCGAAAGAGTTCCCGACCGACGTCATCGTTGTCCTTGATCAGCTCGGACCACGGCATGACCGAGGAGCCGCTGAGCGGGCCCGACCGCGACACCTTGAACGAGAGCGCACCCGAATGGTAACCGCCGTCCGCCGCTGACTCGTCGTCGAAGTCGATCGCCTCATCGTCCACAGGCCGCTTCGGCCGTTTTTTTTTCTCGGGTCGGAGGCCGTTGTCAGAAGGCGTGGGCGTGCCGGGGTGCGAGTCGGGCATGGGACGGCTCTCGTGGATCGATAATTCTGTTGAGACAAGTAGGATGCGCGGGTCGCGCAAGCCCCCACGGATGAAACGTAGCTTGAAGTTGCGACCGTCGTGCGAGCAATTTCGCCGACCCCGAATTGGCCGCCGATTGCACGCAGCGGGGCAGTACGACAGCAATTCCCGCGCAAGCAAAAGTTTCGGCTCAACCGTTAGCGTGCGACTGCCGGAATCGGAGCAGTCGATGCAAGGAAATCGGGCGTTTCACGAGCACAGATCAATGAGATGCGAAGTCGGACTCGATTCCAATACCCTTTGAGGATGTGACTTACGACGCTGCCTGGATTGATGCGCATGACGTTGGCACTACTTTTGCCTTTTGCCCATGTCGGGAACATGGGAGTGGGAAAGTCATGATCCATGCAGGCAGAGAAACGGCGATCACAGTGAGCGAAAGACTGTCTGGTCGCTCAGCTGGCGACATTCGCCGGCACGACGCGGAAGTGCTGGAACTGTCACTGCTCGTTCCGCAATGGCAGGTAGAGGCTCTAGAGATGGCCGCCCGCGGGCGTGGCCTGACGGCGGGCCAGTTGATCCGCCGTCTGATCGGCAATTATTGCGCGACCTTGCACGCGGTCGAATAGTCGACTGCATTCGAGCGAAGGACACACCCGGCCGACGCCTCTTCGGGAGAGGGAGGTGCGCCGGGTGTGTTCGTTTCAATTGACAAATTCGTCAGGCCGCCAACGGCTTGAGCACTTGCGACCACTGCTCTACCACCAGTTGCGGAGTGTATTTCGCCCGCAGGTATGCTCGACCCTTGCGCACCTGCTGGTGGCCGAGTTCTGGTTCAGTTACGAGAGTCGTCAGGTTGCGCTCCCAGTCGCCGAAAAGCGTATGCTCTCGCAGTTCTTCATAGCTCGGAATCCAATCAGCGATCGCTGGGACTCCGAGCAGCAGCGAGAGCGCGAGTCGATTGACCGTCTTGCAGATGGTGTAAGGATTGACATTTACCGGTATCAGGCACAGGTCGTGTTCGCGGAAAAGGCGGAGAAATCGGTCCGTCTGCCATTCGTGGTAACGAGCGGGGAACCCTACCTCGGCCATGTGACGGTCGAACGCCGTCCGCGAATTGCTGACGACCGTCAATGAAATCGGCTTCCGAGCGTGCAGCGCCTCCAGGACGGGCACGAGGCGAGCCAGGTCGATGATGCCGAACGGCGGCGACGTCTCTCCGGCATTCCCGAACCAAATCAAACGCACATGCCGGCCGCGGCGCCAGCGACGGCCGATCGCACGCACGGGTGACCACCAGTCGGCGGGAGCGTCGTCGAGCGCGTCATCGATCACGGCCGACGGCCGATCGACAATCTTTGCCAATTCCGGCGTCGCGACGCTCACGGCATCGACGCGATCGATGATCCGCCGGAGGCGGTCGGAACGTTCGCGAAATTCCGGTCGGTCCGGCGGGACGTAGAGGTGGTTGTCGCAGAGGTCGAAGACCGTGCGGACGCCCAGGCCGCGCAGGTGGTCGGCGATCTCCAGGTCGTTCGGGGAATACGCCTTCTGGAATACGACGACGCGGTAACGGTCCATGCGCCGCGGGTCGAAGATTTCGCAGTTCCATCCGGCCGACCGCAGGTACACGCAGGGCCGATAGCAGCGCAGGCGGGCGCTGGATTGTTCGGGCGTCGGGACCCCCGGTTTGAAGGCGATGACGTCGCCGGTCACGAAGTGATACCCCCAATCAGCTCGCGACCGCGTGAAAACGATCGGCCGCCCCGGCCAGCGCCGCCAGCCGCGCCGGCGCGAAGAGGAGCGTCGCCAGACCGCGGCGGTGCATCAGCTCGAGCGCTGCCGATGTGTCCAGCCAACCGCGGTGCTCCAGCAGGAGTCCCAGGCTCCGGGCCGAGTCCTTGGTGAGCACTTCCTGAAAGCACTCCACCTGGGCGAACCCGGTCGCGCGCAACAAGCGCCTCGCGGACCGGGGCGTGTAAATGACGATGTGTCGCGGGCATTCGAGGGGGAACCAGTGCTTCCGCAGCAGTCGGAAGGTCATGCTTCCGGCGTTGGGCGTCGCGAGGTGCAGTCGGCCGCCGGGACGCAGCTTCCGCCGAAGCCGGGCGATCGTGTCGCGTGGCGCGTACAGGTGTTCGATGACGTGGTTCAGGCGCACCAGATCGATCGAGGCGTCGGGGATCGCGTCCCACATCTCCTCGCTGAGCAGGAATGCCCGGTGCCCCGATTGCCGCACGCCATCGACGATGTCCGGAAGAAAATCGACGCCGAGCGTGTCCCAGCCGCGGGCGCGGGCCCGATCGAGAAATGCCGCCGAGCCGCAGCCGAAATCGAGCAACACCTGTCCGGGCCGCGCCGGCGCGTAGAGCGATTCGAGCACTCTAGGCAGCGAGTCGGGGTACCGGCGGGCGAGCGCGGCGTTGAGCTTGTCGACCACTCGCAG
>DATJGQ010000850.1:0-2490 GCA_035494815.1 Gemmataceae bacterium | reverse complement strand
CTCGCAGTCGTAGGCCTTGCGGCGGAGTTCCGGGTCCATGTCGGCCTGGATGTAGCCGGCCGTGATGCCGAGTGCCTGGTAGATCGGCAGCATCCACTCGCAGTCGCGGCGGGCGAGGTAGTCGTTGACGGTGACGACGTGGACGCCCTTGCCTTCGAGCGCGTTCAAGAAGGCCGGCAGGGTGGCGACGAGCGTCTTACCTTCGCCGGTGACCATCTCGGCGATGTTGCCGCGATGCAGGACGATGCCGCCGAGAATCTGCACGTCGAAGTGCCGCATGTTCTTGAAGCGCTTGCCCGCCTCGCGGACGGCGGCGAACGCCTCGGGCAGAATGTCTTCGAGCGTCTCACCATTGGCGAGCCGTTCGCGGAACTTCGGCGTCAACTCCTTCAACTCGGCGTCGCTGAGGGCCTGCGTCTGCGGTTCGAGTTCGTTGACGCGGGCCAGGAGCGATCCGGGGGTGACGGTGTACGACTGTTTGTCGCGGGAGCGGATGTAACCCAGCTTCTTGACATAGTTTTCGTTGGAGGAGCCGAGGACGCGGGTGAGGAAGCCGACGAACCCTTCGGAGAGGGAGGTCAGCGAGTCGCCGACCTTCTCCAAAAAGGTTGCGTCCACTTGGGGGGTGCCCGTCGCCATAAGGTGCCGCCTCCGCTCGCCGGCCGTGCGCGTACCGCGGCCGGGGTAAAATGTTCGTCAACTGGCAGTCTAAGAGGGGGGGCAAAAGGGGTCAATACGGACCGACTTGCGGCGGTTGCGGCCCCAAACGCCCCAAAATCCGACCGCGCCGGCAGACGGATTCGCCATAATTAGATGGGACGGATGAACGAGCGATTCTCGTAACACGCTTGTTCGAAGCGCCGCGAACTGACCAGAGCGATGTCCACGATTACCTGCCCGTACTGCAATGCGACGATTCCACAGGCTGGCGTGGCGTGTCCGCGCTGTGGCGAACTGGTGCCGATGAAAACCGCTGAGCCGCGTGGCCGGGGGGTTCAGGGGCTTCCTAATAGGGCGCAAGACAGCGAACGCTTCGGCCACCCTTCCGAGACTGCGGCGCCGTTCAGGCACAGCTGGGCCAACTGGCAGATCGGCCTGGCGGTGCTCGGCTTCATGGTGTTCATGGCGGCCGTCGGGCTCGGGTACGCGCTGAAAACGGTCGAATTCCGGCGATCGCACGACAAACCCGAAGAGGAACGGTCGCCCGCGAGCATCGTTCACCCGGCGGACTTGCCGGGCATCGGGTATCTTCCGGACGATGTGCAAGTGATTGCCGGCGTGCGCGTGGCCGCAGCCCGGGCGAGCGAGCCGGTTCAGGCGACTCTCTCGGCTCTCGGCATCGCGATGGACGACGCCGGGCGAGTCGTGGGAGTGCCGGCGGACGATGTGGATCATATCATCGTCGCCGCGTCGCTCAAGGCGCTGCCGCCGCGGCTGACCGTGGTGCTGCGGGCGCGGCGGCCGATCAACGCCGAATCGGTCCGGACGGCCCTCCAGGCCGGCCGCGGCATTGAGCACAACGGCAAGACGCTCTACCAGGTCAAACTTCGCCCCAAAGGCCCCGACGGCCTGCTCTGGTTCGCGGACGAACTGACGATCGTCGGTGGATTGGTCAAAGACCACTTCGACGCGTTGCCGCCGGCTCGCAACCCGTCGATCGACCGCTTCCCGGAGCCGCTGCGGCCGGTGTTGCGGGATCGCGTGGACGGCCGTTCGCTCGCCTGGGCGGCGGTGCACGTCGACCCGGACGACCCGACGCAAAAGCTATTGCTCGACGTCCTGCCGCGGCCCGGCGGCCGTGATGATCCCGGCCCGCGCAACGCGGTCGGAGGCGACCGCCCGGCTTGGGAGGGGCTGCAGGATCTGGCGGCGAGTCTGTGGGCGGAAGGTGCGGACGTCCGGCTGCTCGTGCAAGTCCACGGCCGCGGTCGGCTGGCGAACGAACACATCGGCGACGCCGTCGAGCGGTCGCTGGGCGCGATCGGCGTCGTCCTCAACGAGCGGGCGGCCGACGGCGGCTGGCTGCGGCTGTCCGCCAAAGAGCACGCGAAGGCGCTGGCCAAGTGGCTCGATCGGGCCAAGTCGGGCAAAGTGCCCTAACAATGAGACTGCCGTAGATCCGCCCGAAGCGCGACAGCGCCGCTACGCTGGCGGCTCGGACCAGGCGGCGCTGACTCAACCCCGCTCGTTTTAGCGGAGTGAAGCATGGATTTTGGCGAACGCCGCGCGGAAGGTGGCCGGATCATAGTTGGCGGAGCGCTTGAGCCGGTCCTTGAGTGGACCCTTTTGCTCGTCGGATACGAACGGCCGCGGCTGGTCATTGCCCTTCAAACGACCGATCAAGAGACTGCCGGTGAGCGCTTCGCTCTCCGTTTTGACCGCGGGCGGTAAATCAGGGAATTCGTCGCGAAGGACTTCGAAGGCCCAGTACAGTTGTTGCGCGGCGTCGAAGTCCAGGCCCGGCGACGGCGCCTTGGCCGGCGCGGCCGC
>DATJGQ010000849.1:0-3827 GCA_035494815.1 Gemmataceae bacterium | reverse complement strand
GTCTCTTAGGCGGTCCGACGGCCGGAACGGCGGTTGGGTCGACCGGCGGAGCAGGTCGCCGACCCGCTCCGTCCACGCGGTCCACGGTAGCGGCGCATTGTCGGCGGTACGGTCGGTGAAGAGCAACAGTCCGTTGCCCTCGGTGATCCGTTCGCGGTACCACGCCTCGACGTCCGCGACCGCCTTGCGGATCGCCTTAACATCGTCGAGCCACTTGTCGCGCAAAACCGCCGCCTCGGTCTGCCGCCACTCGGTCTGATACTCGGCCGGCAGGGCGAGGTCGGACTGCAGAAACCGCTCCGTTTCGCGCAAGTCGTCGTCCGATCGTGCGTCGGCGGGCGGCCGAACGCGCTGCAGCCGATCCGTGTAGTTGATGTACTGCTCCAGTTCCTTGAGCCGGCCGGTCAGGTATTTCTGCTCTTCCGCCGGAAGCCTGGCGAACTCGGGGTCGGCGGCAAGGTCGGAAAGCTCGCTGAACTTCCGCTGCAGCGGCTCACTGAGTCGGGTCGAGGCGGTGAGGCCTTCTCGGGCGCGGTAACTTTCGAGCTTGTTGGACAGCTCCAAGGACGGTGCCGATTGCCGAAGCGCGACCATCCCCCCCGCCAGGCCGAGCAGCGCGGCGAAAAACGCGGCGGCGCCGCCGACCGTCCAGACGAGTCGTCGCCGGGCGCCGGCCCGGTGCGACTGAAAGGCGCCGGCGGCGACGAGCGCCCGATGAAACAGTTCGGCGACGCCCCACGGCTCACGGGGCCGGGCCGGCGCGTCCGCCAAGGCCGGCCACTTCACGGCCGTCGCCGCCAATTCCAGCTCGATCGCCCCGAACGGCAGCCGGTCGTCCTCATCGGCGTCGTCCTCGAGGAACTCCTGGAAACGCCGCCCAACTTCCATCTTCCTAGCGTCGACTCGCGCCTGCCATGCGGCCGACGTGTCGGTCGGTTTGGCGAGCAAGTCGCACTTACTGAGCACGAGGAACACGGGCAGACCGCCGACTTCGCTGCGGCGGCCACGGTCGCGGCGGAACATCCGCAGGAACCGCACGAATTCGGCGAGGTCGTTATCGACTTGTGCCGGCGTCGCACCCGCGTCGACGACCAGGAGCAGTGCGTCCGCCGAAAGAATCTCCCCGGCCAGGCTGTCCGGCGGTGGGTCGGCCGCGAAGCCGCGGCGGCTCGTCAAAATGTTTGTGGCCGCACGCCCGTCGCAGTCGACGAGCACCGCCTCGTCGCGCCGCGTTGGGTCCGGATTCGTCCCGTCCAGCGGGTCGAACGCGACCGGATAGGGGACGATCTCGTCGAGCGTTTCCTGCGGGCGACCGTCGTAGAGGCGATGTTGGAGTTCTCCGAGGCCGTGGGTTACGTCGGTCAGCCTTCCGCCGAGCGCCCGCTCCTGCGTCTGGGCGACCTGTGCGAGCGCGCCGAGCAGCGACGACTTGCCCGCGTCGGGCATGCCGAAGAGCACGATGTGCTCGGCGTCGGTCGTGGATCGTGATTCGTGCATCGTGAATCGTGATTCGTGGATCGTGATTCGTGTATCGGGGATCGAGAAAACGAACCACGATCCACGAATCACGATCCACGATTCATTGCCCGGGAATCTCGCCCGGCATCAGCATCAGGTTCGGCGTCAGCCCGGACTCGCGGACCCACGCCTGGAGCTTCTTGACCGGTTCCGTGTCCTGGCCGAGACTATTGTCGTAAATCAGGATGTCTACGGCCGCGAGCGGCTTGCCCGGGTCGCGGCGGCCGCGAATCGCGTCCTGGACGTCTTTCAATTCGACAGCCCCGGGCCGGCCTTCGACGCGGTAAAACGCCGGCGGGTGGACGAGCGCCCCGCCGAGGATGGTCACTCGAACGCGTTCGGAACCCGGAGCGACGATGGCGGCGCCGGGGGACGTTTGATCCTTCGTCTGATTCGTCGCCTGTTGGCCTTTCGAGCCGCCACGGTCGCCGGTGTCGCCGGTACCGATACCGCCGCCGCCGAACAGGCCCCATCCGCCGCCGCTGAGATGGAGGAAGCTCGCGACCAACAGCGCGCCGGCGATCGCCCCGAGCGTTCTCAGCAGCTTCTTCGCCGGCCAGGGCGCCTGCCGTTTGAACCAGTATTTGCCCGCCAGCCAGACGAGGAACGAGGTCAACAGCGCCCCAACCACCGCGCCGCCAACGACCGCGAGGACGCGAATGCTCAAGAAGCCCAGGTTCTCCAACCCGTTCGCGGCGAGGGGCACGGCCGGTCTCCTTTAGCGGCCGCCCGGGCTGTCGAACCCGTGCGGCACGTCGGCGAACCATTTTTCGTAGGCCAACACCTGCTTCTGCAGCGGAAACCCCGACGGCTCGCGGGGGTAAAGGATCAGCAAGTACAACTCGCGGGAGCCGGTGCGGCGGAGTTCGGCGTCGATGAGCCCCTGCGCGTCGGCCTGCGTGGCGACCTCGACTCGCTCCGGGTCGTAATAGTACAGCCGGCCGTCGCTGCGGTCGATCTCGAGTACGCGGATCGCCAGGCGTTTGAGCACCGTGTCGCGGTCGCGGAGAAGTTGCTCGCGGTCGGCCCGGAGCCGTTCGACTTCGCGCCGCAGCTCGGCGACGTCGTTCGGCAACGGCTCCGCCGGCGGTTCCGCGATCGTGCCCTTCCCGGTCGCGTCGCCCACGTCGCCTTCGACGGGCTTCACGTACGGCATCAGGAGGAAGATGCAGAAGAGGAGGATCAGAACGTCGATGAGCGGGATGAAAAACCGCGTAACGCTGCGGCGTGGCGGCTCAATCACGACGGCCTCCCGCGTCAAGCGTCCGGCGGCGCCGGCCGGCCGCCGCCCAGGGCCAGAATCAAGTCGCGGCCGGTCGTCACCACCCAGGTCGGCAAGATGTTCAAGAGCGCCATGAACAGGCCGCTGCCCGTTGCCGTGATCGCGGGGCTGTACTTGCGGATCACTTCTTCGGGCGTGATCGAGCCGTGGATCGAACTGAACGTCTGCAGGATCGCCGCGACGGTGCCGAGCAGGCCGAGGAGCGGAAACCATTCGGCGGCCTGGGCCAGCGACGATAGCCAGCGGTCCGGCCGATCGTCGAACGACTCGCCGCGCCAGCGGAGCGCCTGCCAGACGAGCATCGTTTGCAGCACGAACAGCAGCGCCCCGAGCGCCAGGATGAGCCAATCCATCGGCGACGAGCGGACGCGGGCGAGGTAATCGTGCATCGCGTCCACGGGAATAGCCGCGGCGACCACCACGCCGGCCAGGGGCGGCACAAGGCAGAACGCCAGCGGCAGAAGCGTCTGGATGAGCGTGCGGCGCATGGCAGTCGGTCCCGTCTACCGTTTCTGCAGCCATTCCGGCATAGCCTGCAGTCTTCCTTCCCGATCGACGCACGCCAGTGTCGAGGAACCTTCCGCGAGCAAAACCCCGTCGCGCAACACCTCGTACCGGTGCTCGATCCGTACGGGAGTCTGCCGCGTCACGAGCGTCCTCAATGTCAGTACATCGTCGTAGCGAGCCGGCTGGCGATAACGGACCTCCACTTTCGCCAGGACGAGGAAGAAACCTTCGTCCTCGACGTCTTTGTACGTCTTACCCGATTGCCGCAGGAGTTCGGTGCGGCCTTGCTCGAAATAGACGAGGTAGTTCGCATGGTGCAAGAGGCCCATGCGATCGGTTTCGGCGTAGCGGACGCGGATCGTGATCTCGCCGGAGAGCATCGTCCCATGAGCCCACGGCAGCGGGCGGTCTTAGCCCCGAAGGGGCGGCCGTCAATAGCCAGGGGTGGAGCGAAGCGAACCCCTGGAATTCGATCGACGAATGAATTCGAGCCCCAACGGGGCGATCGTCACGGTCGCCC
>DATJGQ010000848.1:0-2254 GCA_035494815.1 Gemmataceae bacterium | reverse complement strand
GCTCAGGCCACTCGGCAGATGATTGCGGCCGTTAAAGCCAAGACAGATCGTCCGTTCCAGGTCAATGTGTTCTGCCACCAGCCGGCTGTTGCGGATGCTGCCCGAGAATCGGCGTGGCTCGCCCGGCTCTCGCCCGAGTTCGCCCGGTACGGAGCCAAGCCACCGGACCGCCTGACGGAGATCTATCAGACCTTCTTGACCGACGACGCCAAGCTCGCGGTCCTGCTGGCTGAGCGACCCGCCGTCGTCAGCTTCCACTTCGGCCTGCCGGCCCGCGAGCGAATCGAGGCCCTCCGCGCCGCGGGGATCGTGCTCCTCGCCACGGCGACGAATCTCGAAGAGGGGAAGGCCGTTGCCGCTGCCGGGATCGATGCCGTTGTCGCCCAGGGGTATGAAGCGGGGGGACATCGCGGAGTGTTCGATCCCGCTGGGCCTGATGATAGGCTTGGAACGGCCGCTTTGACCCAACTGCTCGTGAATAAGCTCGACATCCCGGTGATTGCGGCCGGCGGCATTATGGATGGGGCTGGAATCGCGGCGTCGCTCGCGCTGGGAGCGGCTGCCGCGCAACTCGGCACTGCCTTCATCGCCTGTCCCGAATCGTCAGCTGACGCTGGCTACCGCGCCGCGCTCCTCGGCCCTCCCGCGAAACACACCGTGATGACAGCGGCAATCTCCGGCCGCCCCGCCCGCTGTCTCTCTAACCGCTTTACTGCGTTCGGAATAGGTGTCGAACCGGAATCCATCCCGGACTACCCAATCACTTACGACGCAGCTAAGGCGCTGCACGCCACCGCGAAGGCTGCCGGCGAATTCGGCTATGGCGCCCAATGGGCCGGACGAGGGGCTCCGCTCGCCCGCGCGATTCCAACCGCCGACTTGGTCGCCCGCCTCAGTGAAGAATTGAAGCGGGCACGGTCGGCAATTTGAGCTTCACCAATGTCCCGCATGCGCGCCGCCGTCGACGTGCAGCGTTTCGCCGGTCACAAACGGGGCTGACTCCAGGTACAACACTGCCTCGACGATTTCGCTGACTTCACCCATCCGCCCCAGCGGGTGCAATCCGGTGAGGAAGGAGTGCGTCTCGGGCGGGTGCATTGGCGTTTTGATAATGCCCGGGGCTATCGCGTTGACTCGAATACCCTTGTCCGCGTACTCGATGGCCAGCGACCTCGTGATCGCGTCGAGTCCCCCCTTGGTGAGAGACGCGAGCGCCGAAGGCACCCCCTTCACGGGCTGGTTCACGAGAGTCGTCGTGAGGTTCACGATATGTCCGCCCCCCTGCGCGAGCATCTGCTGGATGGCCCGCTGCGAGACGTGGAAGAACCCGGCCAGATTCACCGACAACACATTGGCGAAGTCGTCCTCGGTGTAGTCCGTGAACGGCTTGGCGACGAAAATTCCCGCGTTGTTGACCAGCGTATCGACCCGGCCGAACTTCTTGACCGCTTCCGCAATCACCCGCTCGGCAACCGCTGGGTCGGTGATGTCGCCGGCGACGGCCAGCACATCCGCCGAAGCATCTGGCTTGATGGACCGCGAGTTGGCGACGACCCGGTACCCCCGATCGAGGAACCCGCGGACCAGTCCCGCGCCGATCCCCTGAGATGCGCCGGTGATGACGGCGACTTTGCGCTGCGTACTCATGGTAACTCTCCTTAAAGAAGTAGATGACTGTCTCCGTAAAAAACGAATCCGGTCCTCTCGGGCTTAGACCAGATTGATGGCGACTTCGATGTTGCCGCGCGTGGCCTTGGAATAGGGGCAAATCTGGTGCGCGGCATCCACCAGTTCCTGGGCGACTGCACGGTCAACTCCCGGCAGGCTGACATTCAGGCGAGCTCGGAGGAGGTATCCACCTTCATTCGTCCCCAAGTCCACTTCGGCGTCGATGGCACGGTCGGCTGGAAGAACAACCTTCTTCTTGCTGGCAACCAGGCCGATCGCACTGAGGAAGCAGGCCGACCAGCCGGCGGCAAATAGCTGCTCCGGATTGGTCCCGCCCCCCGCGGTGCCGGGGGTCGAAAGCTTGACGTCGAGGCGTCCGTCCGAGGTCCGGGAAGCGCCGTCCCGGCCCCCAGTCGTGTGAGTTTGGGCGGTGTATAGCACTTTTTCGATCGTGGACATAACAGGCTCCTTTCGAATTGAGCGATGCGTCGGTTATTGGAACTCGTATCCGAAAGGGTATACCGGCAGCGCGGCCGCATCTTACAACCGATTTCCGGATTTCTTCCGGAGGGCGGAGTGGAGAGAA
>DATJGQ010000847.1:0-3264 GCA_035494815.1 Gemmataceae bacterium | reverse complement strand
GGGTGACGGCGCGAATCAAACAATAGTTTGATCGGGTCAATTTAGCCATGGTCGCCGCGTTCGTGCCGACCGAGCAGAAGCCCGAACCGCCCAAGGCGTTCCCCGTGACACGGGAATGCGTGGGGAACACGCTCGGCGCGCTCGCGGGTATGGCCGTCCTGCCCGGTCACCTGGACCGCCCAACGTGGCTGGCAGACGACGGAGAGGCCGCCAGCCCGTTGCTCATGTCCTTCACGAACGGCCTGCTCGACGTCGACGCGATGCTCCAGGGCAAGCGTGACGTGCTCAATGAGCATTCCGCCCGCTGGTTCACCGAGACGGCTTACCCGTACGCGTTCGACCCAAAGGCCGACTGTCCGAAGTGGAAAAGCGCCATCGGCCGAATCCTGGAAGACGACGCCGACCGGATCGCCCTCGTCCGCCAGTGGTTCGGTTACTGCCTTCTACCGGACACGTCGCAACAGCGGTTCCTGATGCTGGTCGGCGAGGGGTCGAACGGCAAGAGCGTGGTGTGCGCCGCTCAAGCGGCCGTGCTGGGCCCGGCGAACGTCTCGGCCGTGCCGCTGGAGGCGTTCGCGCAGCGGTTCGCTTTGACGACGACGCTAGGCCGCTTGGCCAACATCGCGGCCGAGGTCGGGGAACTCGATAAGGCGGCCGAGGGAGTGCTCAAGTCGTTCACGTCCGGCGACCGGATGCTATTCGACAGGAAGAACCTGCAGCCGGTCGAGGCGATGCCGACCGCTCGCCTGATCCTGGCAACGAATAACCCGCCACGGTTCGCGGACCGGTCGTCGGGGATCTGGCGGCGGATGTTGCTTGTGCCGTTCCGGGTGATCATCCCCGAATCCGAACGGGTCTACGGCATGGACAAGCCGGCCTGGTGGGAAGCCTCAGGCGAGTTACCCGGCATCCTGAACTGGTCGCTCGCCGGCTTGCACGACTTACAGCAGCGTGGCCGATTCACCGAGCCGTCGCTCTGCGTCGAGGAACTGCAACAGTACCGGGAAGAGTCAAATCCGGCCCGGATGTTCCTCATCGATCACTACAAGGCCGCGGAAGAGGGGCTGGTGAAGACCGCAGACGTGTACGAGGGCTACCGCAAATGGTGTGAGCAGAACGGCTATCGGCCGCTCGGCGATCGGTCATTTGGGAAAGAGGTTCACCGTGCTTTTCCGTCCACAAGGCGGCAGAGACTGGGCGGACGACTTGAGCGGCATTGGTTTTACGTGGGTCTGGACCTCGGGGAAAACAACACGTCGACACTCTGACACAAGCGATCGGTGTCCTATGTGTCCTATGTGTCCTATGTATTTCCCTCCTTCGCGGTGGAGGGTGGAAACTGCAAAGGGTAAAGACTGAAACATGCCCCATATAGAAGGAGGGGAAATCATAGGACACACCGGACACATAGGACACGGCTCCCCTCTTGCCGCGATCCTGTCTGGTCATCTGGCGGTCGCGCCGCAAACGCGGAAGACGGCTCCGGAATCGTCGCCCGTCCAGTCGGTGAAGGACGACTCCCCGGCACCCATGCGGCCTGACATTGCTGTGGACGTTGAGGTCGAGAGCCCGCCAACGGCGAAGAGCATCGCGGTCGACGACGGCCGGCGACTCTTTGCCCTGATCGGCGAGACGGGCCACGTCTTCACCGTGCCGTCGATGGACGCGCTGCCGTATGGTACGACGCACGTTGCACGGGCGGGCGACAAAACATGGACGCCACTGCCCAAGCAGCCGTCGCGAAACGGGAAGTGAGCGAGTTGCGGGCCGCGTCGGTGACACGGCGAGAGGGACGCGTGGGAAGGCCCAGTAGAGGCCCGGACCGACGTCAAAGACTGAATTCCGCAGGTGGGGGTGTTCTCGATGCAGGTAATAACGACCTTCTCGACGTTCTTCCTGACCGCCAATGACGAGGACGACGTGTACGAGGGGGAGCACGTCGATCTGCAGGCGGTCCAGTGCTTCCGCTGCGGCGGCCGTGTTCTGATCGCGGATCACCCGCAGATTGACTTAGTCGATGCCGGCGGCTTGCCGATCTGCAAGCCGTGCCGCGACTCCGGGCCGAAGCAGCCCCCCACGGTCGCCGTGATCCTGCCCGAGAAGTCGGCGGGCCGCACGGTGGACTTCGAGACCCTGCGGCGCAAGGAGAGGAATTGACCGGCACGGCGTGAGTTTAACGAGAGCGGGCCGCGTCGTGCCACCGACGCGGCCCGCGGGTCAAGAACAGAGTGAAGGGAATGTACGAGACTAGGATGCCGTTCGGCAAGCACTCCGGCTGCCGCGTGGCGGACGTGCCGAGCAGTTACTTGGCCTGGGCCCTGACGAACGTCTCCCGGCTGGACTGGTCGCTGCGGCAGGCCATCGAAGCTGAACTGGCCCGGCGACATGACGCGGCCGCCCAACCGCCGCCACGACCGGAAGCGACCAAAGGTCCGCAGTCCCTGGCGTCGTGGCAGCCGGTCGTGGACCGCTGGTACCGGGAGATGGTGATGAAGTTCCACCCCGACCGAGGCGGGAGCAATGAAGCGGCGCAGGCGATCAACCACGCCAACGACCAGTTGCGGAAGATGCTGGCCGAAGCGACCGCATGATGTCGGACGTGTGGCCGGTGGACGAATGAAGCGTCGGGAAAAGCACCGCCCGCCCGCGGCCGATCGACGACGGGGCTGGTTTTTGAGAGATGTTCGGTTCCTCGGGAGAATCCGGCGACTGGTTTCAGGAGAATAGCTATGGCAATCGTCCGCCGCGGCGTCACTTACACCGGCATCCTGGTTCAGACGGCCGCGGGGAACGTGGCGGTTAAAAACGAAGCGCTCGTTTACGTCAACAAGTCCTCCGGCCAGGCGACGACGGTCACTCTGCCGCCGGCGCCGCGCCGCGGCCGGACCGTCCAGGTGGTCGACGCCAGGGGAGACGCGGCCGCGAATGTCATTACGGTGCAGCCGGCGTCGGGGACGATCAGCGGCGCCTCGAACTACGTCATCGGCGACAACTACGGCTCGGCGGTGTTCAGCTACAACGGCACCGAGTGGGACGTGGTCGCGCAGGGCAACCGCAGCAACCTCGCCTTCACGTCGGTCGCCGCATCGTCGCCGCTCAGCGGCAACACCAGCACCGCGATCTTCGACCAGAACTACACGATCCGCGCCAACCGAATTAAGGCCGGGACGTACATCCGAGTCAAGCATTCCGGCATCGTAACCGCCCACAACGCCTCGGACACGCTGTCCCTGGGTCATTTCCTCGACTGGAACGCCAGTCTGA
>DATJGQ010000846.1:0-13787 GCA_035494815.1 Gemmataceae bacterium | reverse complement strand
CGCGGCTCGTCGAGTACATGAACACGCCCTTTGCGTGTTGGTTCGGGCGAACAGATCCCGTCATCGATCCGATCTACGTCACGGACGTGAGCGACTGCGTCATCCTTGCCGCGACCCGACCGCAAGCCGCGGGAAACGCGTACAACGTCGCGCCGGTGGACGAGATCAGGCTGCGTGACTTTCTCGGGCAGCTCTGTGGGACGCTCGGCGTGCGCGTGCCTCGCTGGACTATCAACGAGCACTTGATCCTGTCGCTCGCCCGCGGCGTGGAGGCGGCAGCCCGATGGATCGGCATGCGCGATCCGCCGTTTCTCACCGTCGGCGCCGTGGCGATCGTGACCTGCGACCGGCATTACGATCCGAGTAAGGCGATCGGCGAACTCGGTTGGAAACCGGCGGTCTCATTGGAACGGGGAATCGAGCTGACGGCCCAGTGGTTCCACACTCAACCGGACCTCGCGCGTCGATTCGGCCCCACACGGTCTTGATGGGAATCAAATCATTGCGGCGGTGGATCCGGCAACGACTTCGCGTCGACCGACGGGCCGTCCGGCGCGGGCGCGCACTGGCTCGGACACGTCGTAAAGCGTGCCGGCGGATACCAGCAATCCTTCAGGTTCGGATGATTGTTGATATACGGGTTGGGCGAGCGGTCGAAGAAAATGTCGCGCGGGTATGTGGCCGACGGTCGGGTCGTTTCTTTATCGAGGGCCCCGGCCCAGACCAGCGCTTCCATCGCCAGCTCGGAGCAGAAGTACCAGCGACGATCTGCCCCTTGCGGCCTGCCCACGAACGCGGTGCGGACGGGCCCCCGGCTGCGGAACACAGTCAGTTGTTTGCCGAGCCGAAAGATGGCGAAGAACTTTCCTTCCTGGGCCATGGCGAATTCGGTCAGGCACGCGGATTGTTCCGGCGTCAGGGGCACCTTGCGCTGACGAATCCAGATCCGACCTTTCTCTTCATACAAGCGAAAGTGCGGATACCAGTCGAGGGTTTCGATGTGGATCGTGTCGTGAGGCCCCGCCTCCAGCACGGCCAAGCAACCGTCCGGCCTCGCGAACACGACTCCCGTGTGGTGTGGGTGTCCGGTCCCGGCGATATTGTGCGTGATTTTCCAGAAGAATTTGTTATCGGTCGCCAGCATGATGTCGCCCGGCTGGGGCACATACGGGCGTGTCGGAGCGCGGAGAACCTCATCAAGACAGTAGGCCGGCTGATAGAGGTATGCCCCTCCTGCCTCGGCGTCGCCACCGCAACACAGTGCGACGAAAAGCAAGGGCATCATGCCGGCTCTCCCACTCGTGTGGCTTCGGGCGGATTGGGCGTGCCTTTTACTATCTGGACGGAAGTGGGTGACGCTTGAGCGTTTTCGCGCGTCGAAATTCAGCCATCGCAAGGCGAACTCAGGTGCGAGAACGCCTGTAGCAATTGTTCCGGTGGCAATGCCTTTTTTGACGTGGCAGGGCCCGAATCACACTGGTCAAGAGCCGACCAGGAACGACCGCGACGTCGCGGTGAAGCGAACGACTTTGCCGCCGGTCTTGAAGCGGCCGTAATGGACGATCCGATAAGTCCCCGCAGGCGTGTCCGCGTCGGTCTGCCAGGTGAGAAGTACGTGGTATGGATCGGGTCGGAGGATGCGCGGCGCCGGCGCGATCCGAAAACCCGGCAGCGGCGAATCATTTCGGGGCGTTGGCTCCGGTCCGCCGTGGACCTGCCTCCAGCGGCAGGTCGTGTCCCAGTCGAAGTCGGCGCGGAACTGCTCCCAAGTTCCGCGGTCGGGGAGAAGGCGTTCGACCGCCAAAAAGTGATCGTTCCGCCGGTAGTCGTTCACGGGGCTGCCGGTCCAAAAAGTCACCGTCACGCGGTCACCACGAGTATACCTCTCGTTCGCATCCTCAAGGGGATCGCCGAACCGGGCGCCGGCAGGAGGGATTTCGTCGGGGCCGTCGAGGCTGCCGATCGGCATCCTCCGCTTTCGCATGTCTGCGGGCGTGGTCGGCGAATCGACGGGCTGCCCGGACTTGAGCGCGTGAGCGAGCCGCACGTACTCTTGCCGGTAGCCGGCCTCCGTCCATGGGCCGTAAAGCGTGTGGCCGCCCTCGTATTGCTGCGACTCGTATTCCTCGCGCGTGGTCACGTAGCCCGCGTAGTCGTTCGCGTAGCCGGCGATGACAACGTAGCGCCGGTCCATGCCGAGTTCTTGAGCGACAGCGGCGCGGATCCGTCGGCCGGCCATTGTCGTGAACTCGGCCGGGCCGACCACAAGCACGAGTTGGCCGATCCGCACGAGCCCGAGTGGCAGCACCTGTTCCTGGGCCGGCGGCTTCGGCAGACCGGTCGCAAACAGGATGGCTTTCGGTTTCTGGCATTCTCGCAGCTCGGGCGTCGGGCTCAGCGCGGGCATGGTCGTTTGCACGATCGTGTCGACGACCGGCCGCGAGACCTTGTCGCCCTCATGAAAGAGCGGATGGCCGCCGCCGTCTTCGGCCGAGCCCGCCGCGAACGCGTAACCGAACGCGGACGGACACGTTCGCTGCCGACCGGCGCCGGTGAACGCCTGGGTGACGATCAATTGAGAGAAATCGACGAACGCCTGGCGAACGGCGATCGGGCCGTGGAGCGGTTCACCGGCCTGAACGAGGAGTGCCTCGGCCGTTCGAGCCTGGCGGGCGCCGACGATGCGCGTACTCTCAGTGTCGGTCTTGCCCGGCCCGGTGTTGTTCAGGTTCAGGTTAGGTGTGACGTCGCCGGCGTTGCTCTGGGCGAATGCCGCCACGAACTCCGGCTTCCCCGTGTAGCGCGTGCCGTGCCGCTGCTCGACGGCGTAGGCGGCATAGCCTTTGTTGTCGCCCGATATCAGTTTGTTGTTGTAATTCATCGACGTCCCGTGGACGGCGAACCAGTTGAGCGTTCCGATGAGCCCGTCGGCGCGCTCGAATTTCAGCAGCGTCATGGTCGTGTCGACGTCGCCGGTGTAACGGGCCCGTTCGGCGGCGGGGTTGTTCATGTAGGCGACGCGCGAGCGGTTCACCCCGGCGCCTTCGACGTCGCCTTGGGCGAACAAAATGCGACCCGGCTTGAGATCCGCGTCGGCGGCCGCCACCGCTTCGGTAATGCCGTCGGCGAGGGCGTCAAAACACTGGGGATAGAAAGCGCCCCCGAGTCCGCCGGCGGAGATGTGGTGGTGGAAGCCGCCCGGGGCCGCATGCGTGTGCGTGCAGGCGAGGACGAGGTTGGCGTGACTGTAGCGGTTTCCCAGTTTCTCCTGGAGGCGCTCGAGTACTGCTAACTTGAGCGTGTGCGTGGGAAAGGCGAGGTCGCAAGTCACGAGGGCAACGCGCGTCTCGCCGGCCGTGTCGGCCACGACGAACGCGCGGGCGTATTGCCGCTGGTGCAGCCCCTCGGAGACCTGGTCCGGGTGCACGAAACCCAGCATCGGCACGCCGACCACCGGCAACGTGATGTCCGCCAGCGACCGCCCGAGAAGATAGGTGTCGTCAGCCGGAGCCGCTTCGCAGCCGTACGCCAACCCGCACAGGAGACCCCAGCTCAGCATCATGGCATCGTCTTCCGGCGCGATCGGAGTACCGGCCTGGTGGCAGTGTATTCCGGCCCGTCATGATCGCGCCGATTGCCTGAGCGGCAAGTCCGGATTCTCAAGCGCGACGTCGGTCAGCCCCAGGTTAAATCGCAGGTTGATATAGCTGTAGCATTCCAGCAGTTCGCCGTTGGGATTGCCGCGGGCGGACGGCCAATCGTACACTTCGACCCGCACAGGCAGCTTGAACTCCTTGTCGACGTACACGACGCAGCGGTAGCAGTATAACTGTGGGTTGTGGACGAGATGAGTCAGTTCCATTCGGGTGCAGGGCCGCTGCTGGAAGGCATAGTCGGCGAAAGTCACTTTGACCTGGCCCGGCGGTAAGCGGCGCACCATCTCATAGGACCGGGTGATCACATTGAGCATGTTGCCGATGCCGGTTTCCGTAATGGCGTGCCGGCTTTTATTCATCACCCGCGGGTCGTCCGTCGGCAGTGACACATAGCCGGCGACTGCCAGGAGACCGCTTCCTTTCGCGCGGATTTCATTGTTGTTCTTGCCGGCGATGTAGATCGCCTCCTGTCCCGCCAGGTTCCGGGGCGATGTCCACTTGAGGCAGACGCTGAACGGCTGCTGGCGGATGCGGACGTCGATGAATTGCTCCGGCTGCAACTGGCCGCCGATCCGCTCCTGACGGACGAGCGTGCCCGTGTAATCGTGGACACGAGCGAAGTTGGCCTGCGCTTCGGCGAGCAACTGGCCGGCGCGGTCGATCGACGACGGAGCCTGTGGAGTGAGGGGTGCCGCGGCGGCCGACAGCCCAAACAGTGCGACGGCCATCGCCCGGCCGGAGAATCTTGAGGTCGGATTCCACATGATCGCTGTGTCCTCCTTGACTGTTCGGCAACCGCTCGGTCGGCGTCGGACAACGGTCATGCAGTTTCCGTACCCCGTTCCGCGATCCGCCGCAATTCGATGCGGCGCAATCGGCTCCGACGGCCGATTCACATCGCCGGACGCCGACTTGTAAGAGTTACCCGCGACGCGCTTGAATTGTTTACACGGAGCCGTGCGGGCCAAGCGTGTTCAGACGCTGCGGCTCGACCCGTACGGTCCGATCCACTCAGAACCCCGTCGCGTCGACGCTCAGACCACTGTCCTTCCGGGCGAGCACCTGGAAGATCGCCGTCGGGATCGCGTAGCTCAGCGACTTAACCGACCCGTCCGCGAAGACGGCGTTGAAGCCGGCGGGGTGGGCGGAGCCGAAGTTCTTCCACTTGTCGTCGCTGGCCACCCACGAGCCGTCGGCGTTTTTCATATAGGGCCGGTCCTGCAGCGGGGCCGATTTGGTCCGGCGGACCGTCGCCCACTCCCAGCCGCGCCAGTAGCCGTTGTCGGTCCAGGAGATCTCGGTCGCCCCGGGAGCGGACGTGTCGGCGTTCGTCGGCGGGGGCTCGTACCGGCTCGTGTCGATCCACTTTTCGGCCATGACGAAGCGGTTCGATGTCCCGTCGGTCACGTCGGTGATCCGGCTCGGCGCAAAGGTGATCGGCGCGTCGGGCTGGCGCTTCCCGCGGTGAATCACCGTGGCGTAGTAGAACGGGTAGTTTTCGAAGTCCGCCCCGACGCCCCACCGCCAGAAGTTAGAGTCGGTTCCACCCACGGTCGAGGACGTATTCTCCGGCGGGGACCAGATGGGCAGGGCGTAGTCGCTCATGCCGATCGGCTTGCCCGAGTTGTCGAGCCGCGTGATCGCGGACCGCCGCGACGGGCAGTAGTACGCCTTCACCGCGGCCGCCCGAATTTGCGCGTCGTTGGTCTGCCGGAAGACGGTGTCCTGTTCGATGTAGGGCAGGATCTGGAGGAGGATTCCGCCGTTCTGCGTCGGGGCGGCTTTGCCCGTGCCGGGGCCGATGACGCCGCCGCCGAGCCGATCGATCGGGTCGCCGGCACCGCCGGAGGTCGGGAAGAACTGGTAGGCGTCGTGGAAGTTGTGGATGGCCAGGCCGATCTGCTTCAGGTTGTTCTGGCAGGACAGCCGGCCGGCCGCCTCACGGACCTTTTGCACGGCCGGCAACAGCAGGCCGATTAGCACGGCGATGATCGCGATCACGACCAGGAGTTCGATCAGCGTGAACCCACGTCGTTGGGAGAGGGACTGAGATCGCATGGCCGACACCTCCGGGTAAAGGCCTCACGGGTTGGAGGGGGACTTGAGAGCCTGCAAGCCGGCCTCGTCCACGAGCCGCAGCTTGCTATTGGCGAGGACGGCGATTCGCTTGCCGTCCTTTCCGGTCTTCTCGTAAGCGACCAGCGGCGCGGAGTCGGCGGTGATACGGGTGATCGACTGCCCGTACAGGACGACGAACGGCTCCTGGTCGCGGTCGGAGACGAAGAGGGTCGAATCGATCGTTTGGGGGTCGATCCCGTTGGAGATCAGGTCGGTCCGCTCTTGCTTGCGCAGGTGCCGTTTGAGTTCGTGCTCGTTGGCGGGCCCCTTGCCGTTGCGGGCGAAGGTCAGGTCGAGGTAGTAGGTGGCGATCCCGCGAAGCCGGGCGGCGGTCGGCGTATTGAGTTCGTCCGATCCGGAGCAGCCGGACAGCGTCAGCGTGCCCACTGCGAGCAGCGGCATCAGCAGTCGCACGGCGAGGAACTTGCGGGATCGCATCGCTCCTCCGGAGGGCGAGAAGTCGTCCCAGCAAGTTCTCGGTTTATCATTCTGGGAGCCATGCGGTCAACGAGAAAGCCCCGGACGTCCGAGGGTCGGACTACCGCCGCTCTGCCTCGGCGACGATCAGGTCCTGGCGGTGGGTCATTTTCGCCAGTACAAAGTCGCCGGCACACTCCGTGTGCCCGGATTCCGCACATAGACCTAAACCGGTTAAGGCGAAGTTTTTCCCCGCGGCGGCCCGCCAGTCAATTATCTTCCGGCCCTCAAAATCGTTCCGGTTCGTTCCAATTCATTCAAATTCGTTCCAATTCGTTTTCTGCTTTCAAATTCGTTCACGACACCCCCACCCCCAAACGCACAAACGAAAAACGAATCGCGACATCAAAACGGATACGTCCGCACCAGCCGCAGGCCCATATACTCGTTGCGGGCCCCCGGACCGTTGAACTGGCGGTGGGCACAGCGGATCCGCGACGGCAGCCGGTGAAACGCCCCGCCGCGGAGTACGAGCCGCGCTTTCTCGTCCACCGGGCTCAACGTTTCCCGATCAGGGCTGACGCCGCCGTCTTCCGGGTAAACCACGCGGACGCTCTGACACCAGTTCCAGACGTTGCCGTGCATGTCGAACAGACCGAAGTCGTTCGGCTTCTTCCGCGCCACGGGCCACGCCCGGTCGTCCGAGTTGCCCGCAAACCAGGAGTAGTGGCCGAGCAAATCGTTCGCGGAACCGTAGAACCGGCTCGTCGCCGCTCCCGCCCGGCAGGCGTATTCCCACTCGGCCTCGGTCGGTAATCGGTAGCCGGTCCGCTCGAGGTGATTCGCCGGCAGTCGCACGCCTTCTTTGATCGCCTTCACTTCCGGGTAGCACATCTGCTCCGGCGGGACGTGCTCAAGCTCGCTCAGCCAGCGGCAGTACGCCGCGGCCTCGTACCAATCGATGTCAATGATCGGCCCGTCGCCGTCGGGGCTGAACCGCTCGACGTTGACGTCGCGGCTCTTGATGGACGGGTTCGCTAGCAGAAACCGCCGCCACTCGTCGACCGTCACCGGCCGGTTGGCGATCGCAAACGAACGGTCAATGCGCTTGCGGTGCAGGATTTCCTCCTGCTCCCGATCGGGTTCGGACTTCGGCGACCCCATCATGAACTCGACCGGCCCGCGGACGAGCGTGAACGTCTGGCCGTGAGCGCCGACGAACCAACTCGCGGGCACGTCCGGTTCGGGCTTGGGCGGTCGTCCGATCAGTTTGCGGTCGATGGCGTCGAGTTCCTCGGCCCGTCCCCAGCACTGTCGCAGCAGCCAGTCGATCGCACCATGCGTGCCGGCGTCGGGATCGGTGCGATACCGCTCCACAAGTGGCGCGGCGAGGTCGCGGCGCCACTCCTGCGGAAGCAGTCGCTCGTCGTAGTCGCCGAGCGCCAACAATATCGCCCGCCGCACGGAGACGTCCGGTTCCGTTTGCCAACGACTGAGCAGCACTTGCGGGTCCAGCCGCCGCTCCGCGAGCCAGTGCACCAGATAACTTCGCGCCGTCGGGTCGGGCGAATGTCGCAGGAGCGGCCAGATCGCGGCGGGCTGACCGAAATGGGCGAGGGTGATCGCCGCCGCCGCCCGCCGGCGGGCAGAAGCGGCGTCTGTCACCGCGGCGTCGCCCGCGAGTTCCGCCCGCATCCGGGCGGACACCACCTCCGGATAGTTCTTGGCCTTGGCCAGATAGAGGGCGAACGCATGAGCATCCGCCGTGAGCAGCAGTTCGCCGAGAGTGTCGGGTTGGTCGGCGGCATAATCGGCGAGCAAATTGGCCGCCAGGCCCCGCTCGAACTCGTATCGGCGACGGACACTCGCGGCCGTCAGCGGCCCGAGGAGGTGCAGCCGCACGGGCCAGAGCGCCTTGGCCCACTCCGCGGCCCGGAGGGGCCCTTCGTCGACCAGTTGCTCAACGACGGCGGCGGAGACTTTCGGCCACCCGCGGCCGTCGGGCGTGTACGAGGCGAGAGCGCTGGCCGCCCGCAGACGCTGCCCCGACTCTGCCCGCTCGTCCAACAGAATCGGCCAAAGATAAGTCGCGGCCGCCTTAGCGTGAGGCCGCAAGGCGTCGCGCAGGGTCACGAGTTCGTCCGGCCGACAATGCGACAGATAGCCGATCAGTTCGCCGCTCAGGGCAGGACGCGTTGCCAACAAAGCCAGCCGCGCGTGCAAGCCTTCCTTTCGCGCCACCGGGACGGATGCGACCAAAGCCATGAGCCGCGGCTCTGTCCACTCCGCGAGCGGGGCCATTTCGGCGACGAGTCGGTCCACGACGGTCGTGTCGGCGGTCGCCAGGCCTTCAACCCGCGCCACGGCGCGGGCCTCTTGCTCGCGATGGTACGCCGCGGCGAGATCGGCCCGCCGTTGCCGTTCGTAGCCGATCCAGGCGAGCGCCGCCCCCGTGAGCACGATCAAGGCGCCGACCACGAGCGTCGCCTGGGCGCGGCTGCGGTTTGCCCATTTCCACCCGCGCTCCATTAAGCCGATCGGCCGGGCCAGAACCGGTTCGCCGGCGAGAAACCGCCGCAACTCGTCCGCCAGATCGGCCGCGCTGGCATAACGTCGGTCGGGTTCTTTGCGGAGGCACTTCAGGCAGATCGTCTGCAAGTCGCGCGGGACCTTGGGTTGCAATCGCGCGACCGGGACCGGTTCGTCGTAGAGGAGTTGGCGCATGGTTTCCGGAGCCGTGGCGCCGCGGAACGGCGGCCGGCCCGTGAGCATCTCGTACAGCATCGCCCCCAGCGCGTAGACGTCCGTCGGCACGCCGATGTCGCGCACTCGCCCCGCGGCCTGCTCGGGGGCCATGTAACTCGGCGTGCCGAGGACTTGACCGGTATGCGTCGCGCCGACCGAGTCGAGCCGTTTCGCGAGGCCGAAGTCGACGATCTTAGCAGTGGGCAGTGGGCAGTGGGCAGTGGGCAGGACAGGGTTTACTTCCTTGCTGCCCACTGCCCACTGCTCACCGCCCACTAATAAGATGTTGGCCGGCTTCAAGTCGCGATGAACGACGCCTCGCTGATGGGCGTAGTGGACGGCCCGGGCGAGCGTCTCGGCCAGTTCGGCGGCTGTCCGGGGTGATAACGGCTTGCAGGCGAGGTGCTGGGCGAGGCTGCCGCCGTCAAGCAGTTCGAGTGCGAGGTACGGCAGGCCCTCGTGTTCCCCGACCTCGTAAATCTGGACGATGTTCGGATGATCGAGCCGTGCGACCGCTTCGGCCTCCGCGTGAAAGCGGCCGAGCTCCCACGGGTCGGCGTGTGTGCCGGCGAGCACCACTTTGAGCGCTACGGGCCGGTTCAGCGCCCGCTGCCATGCCCGATAGACGACGCCCATGCCGCCGCGGCCGAGTTCGCCGACGATTTCGTACCCGGGAATCGTCGGCGGCCGGCGGGTCGCCGATTGTTCGCGGGCCGCCGTGCCGAAGCCGGTGATTCCGGGGAGCGAGCCGACAGGCCGCCCCGGCACACTTGTGGGCGGCGGCGGCAGTTCGTCGAACGATTCGGGCGTCTGCGTCGTTGCGTGCGCGTCGTCCAGGGAGTCCTGCGGCGTCGCGCAGACCGGGCAGACCTGATCGTCCGGGTCATCGCTTTCCCAGCGGTGGCCGCGTTCGCACGTTCGGCTCCGCGACATGGCGATCTCCTCACGAGCCGGCGCGGCGCCGATCCAAGGCGGAACGGCAGTACTTGAGCAGGTCCAGCGCCCGCAACTCCTCGCCCAGTTGAACGTCCGACGGGTCGGTCAGCGACGCGGCGACCTGATCGAGCAGCAGTTCGGCGAACTTCGCGTGGCTACGCTGCAGCGCCTTGCGGGCGTTCTCCGGTGTGATGGGCCGGCCAAGTTTCTCGGTCAGCCGTCCGGCCATTTCCGCGGACTGCATGTCCGGGTTTTCAATACGCAGCAACAGCGCCGCATGGTAGGCCGGATTGACCTCGGCGAGGGCGGCCCACGTCTGGTTGAGCAGCTCGGTCCGCCAGCCGCTGACGAAATCGTCGTCGGAAGGCAGACTCACCTCCGGCCGCAGGGCCGGCTCGGCCAGTCCCGATCCGAGCTGTCGCGGCTTCGCTTGTTGCGCGCGATGGTGGTCGTTGACCAAATTGATCAGCGCGGACTTCACGTAGTCGCGGAACCGGCCGCGTTCCGGGGCCGCCCGCCGGAAGTCGCCGCGAAGAAATCGCAAGGCGAACTCCTGACACAAGTCGCCCGCCGCCTCCGCGTCGCGAACCGCCCCTAACAGGTAGCGATAGACCGCGCCGCTGTACCGCAGCATCAGCCGGTTCCGAGCTTCCTGGGCGGCATCGGCGCCGCCCTCGTGGGCCCGGAAAACGACCGTCCAGAGCGTGGCGATCCTGCTCAGACGCTGGTCGAGGTCGGAGGGTTGCATACGAGTCTCAACCCCTTATGCCGCCACATTTTAACGCGCGATCCGAGAAAAACCAGCAGCCACTGTCACACCCCTCGTACAAGGAGGCGGAAAGCAAAAAGACTCGAAAAAATAAACGGGGAGCCAAAGCGATGTTCGCCGTCATCCGTGAGAAGATGTCATCCCGCACTCGCCACAGCAGTCCGCAGCGTGCCCGCCGGCTCGGCATCGAGGCGCTCGAAGAGCGGTCGTTGATGACGACCGCGCCGCTCGTCTTCTCGACCATCCAAGAAGGCATCGGGGACTTCGGCAATACGACCACGACGGCCCGTACGGGTTCGGTCGCCCCGATGATGGCGACCCAGATCCAGGGCAAGCTGTCCAGCGGCGCTGACGTCGACATGTTCCGCGTTTCGCTCAAGCAGGGCCAGATCTTCACGGCCGACGCCGACTCCCCCGCCCTCTTCGCCCCGGCCCGGTTCGGCACGCCCGTCCCCGCCCCGCGGCTATCGCTGCTCAACAGCAGCGGCGTCGCCGTGGCAACGAACGTCGCCGAAGCCGGTCAGAGCCTCGAGTACCGCGCCGCGCAGTCGGGCACCTACTACGTGAAGGTTACCGACAGCCTGCCGTCGAGTACTTCCGCGGTGTCATACAGTCTCGACCTCCGCCCGATCGGGTTGAACAACGCCATCGACGCCAACTATCTCGGCAAGACCGGCGGCGCGATGTCCGCATTCCTCGACGGCACCAGCAACGCCGACGGCACAAAGGTCCTCGACATCGCCGGCCCGGTCGGCCACGGCTTCGGCATCCGCGGCAACTGGAGCGAGACGGTCGCCTACACGAACGGTCTGCCGGGCGCCACCTACAAGGCCAATGGCACCGTCTACCTGCAGACGCCCAACGGCGAAGTGCCGATGGCCCTGCCCGCTGGCGGGATCACGCTGATCACCAAGCCACAACAGTGGGGCGCCGATTTCGGCGAGGTCGGCTCGATCGACTGGAACGCGCCGGCCAACCTTGCGACGTACGAGGCGATTCTCGCCGCCGTCTACCCGATGGGTCTGCTCGACCTCGCGGCCATCAAGGAAGGCACCAAGATCGGCATCGGCCTCGGCTCCGATACCGTGGTGCAGAACACCGGCGCCCCGGTAAACCCCGCCGTCCCGTACCTGTACCTGACCGCCAACCCGCTGATGAACTCGTCGATCGGCAGCGGCACGCAACTTTTCAGCGTCGTCGCCGATCCGGCCGACCCATTCCTGTACATCGGCTCGCCGATGACCAGCGGCTACTTCCCGATCACCGGCCTGGCCGCGTCGCAGCAGGGGCTGATCCCGTTCACCCCGGTGACCGCCCCGTCGCAGTTCAGCGGCACGCTCGGCGGGCACCTGTTCGTGAATGCGACGATCGACACGACGGCCCTGACGCAGGTCCCCTCGGAGATCGACGGCAACCTGGTCCTCAACGTGGACCCGAATCACACCGGCAAGCTCTTCGGCGGGGCGGCGTTTACGACCACGGACCTGGTGACAGCCCTGACGATCAACCCGCTGGCCGCGTTCGTCTCGAACCCGGACGCCGCGTACACCTTAGTCACGAACATCGCGGTCGGCATCAATGGCGAATTGAACATCTCGCCGTTCGACAAAGTTTCGGACGCCATCCCGGACCGGATCAAGAGCATCAACCCGGATCAGAACAGCCTGGTCGCGTTCGTGTTCGGCCAGAGCGTGCCGCGGGCGTTAACGGTCGGCCAGGCGTCGCTGATCTACGACGGCCCGACGCAGAGCGCCTACTTCCGCGGCGGCACGAACAACCCGTTCGACGGCACGCCGCTCGCCGCGCTGTCGCCGACGAGCGTCGACATCGACGGCGCCATCAAGCCCGGCGGAGCGTTTTACGTTGACGTCCAGGGCGGGTACAAGCCGTTCGGCCTGAATGCGACCGGCGAGGTCGAGATCAAGAACAACTGGCCGACCGAAGTCCGGATGCCCATCGGCGGGACGCTCAAGCCGATGGTGACCTACGTGTCGAGCATTACCGCCGACGCGACGGTCAGCGCTCTCGGCGTCAACGCGGAGTTGCACGGCAGCGTGCAGAAGAACGGGGACTTCGTCCTGAACGGTTCGGTCGACACGATCAGCTTCGGCGGTCTGGGCGGCTCGGCCAGCTTCACGATGATCAACAGCCAGCGGACCGGCTTCTCGTTCACCTCGCACTTGGACGCGACGTTTCTCGTCTCTGCCGTGGTCCGGGCGAACATCGATGTGGACTTCACCTTCGGCGTCAATACGAACGGTCAGGTGACCTACTCCGGTTACGGCTCCGCGTCGGTGGACGTGTGGGCGCCGAACGACGGCTGGCAGGTGTGGGACTGGCACTGGGAGAGCATCGGCAGCGTCGGCGTCGGCGTGTCGAACAGCAAGATCTGGTTCACCGCGAACGGAACGCGGTATGACATCTATCTGCCGTGATTCCGATTGGGAGCTACGGGCCCGAAGCGCAAGCAGGAGGACACTTCCATCCCTCGCTTGCGCTTCGGGCTGGTCGGGTTTATCGGTCCGTCCACGCCGGCAGACGCCCGGGCGTCCACGGCACGCCCGCGGCGTCCATCGCCTTTTCCAACTCCTTCACGTCCGTCTCGATTATCTTGCGGAGCTTCTCGATCTCGCGGGTCAAGTCGGCGCTCGCGACGCGATAGGCCTCGCGTTGCGTACCGGTCGGTTTGGCGATGGCGAACCGCGTCGCTTCCACCACCGCGCCGACCCGCTCGGCGATCGACGTCGGCGTGTTCTCGTTACGGGCGCGCAACCCGGAGTCGCCGATCAGCGCCCGCAGAACGTCGCGATTCGCGCGGATCAAGTTACGAGCGGCGGTCCGGGACGTCTCGTCCGCGGCCGGCGTCCGGTCGAGCGCCTGCCTGGCCTGTTCGAGCCGTCCGGCCAGTTCGTTCGCGCTGCCGAGCGCCGCGTTCAAGCCGCGCTGCAGTCGCGCTGCCTGCCGTTGGAACTCGGCCAACTCCTTGCGGTCGGCCTCCGACAGTGTTCCGGCGCCGTCAGCGACGACATTGAATGTCACCGACCCCGGCACCGGCGTGACCACGCCGTCGACGCGCTGCGCGAGCGACACACTGAACCGCCCCGGCAGCACGAGCGGTCCGGTCGGTTCATCGGCGAACGGGTTAT
>DATJGQ010000845.1:0-4027 GCA_035494815.1 Gemmataceae bacterium | reverse complement strand
GCGACGACGCGGTGCGCATCCTTGGCTGAGACATCCGGCGCCCAGTTCTGGCGGCGCACGACGTGCGCCAGTTCCTCGGGGAAGCCGGACGGATGTTGCTGAGCGGGAAGTCCGTCGAACGGGCCGTCGTAGGCCCAGCCGACCATCTCGGCCCCGGCGACCTCGCCGACGATCTCGAAACCTTCCTTGCCCTTTTCCTTGAAGAGCTGTTCGATCGACTTGAGCCGCGGTGCGGCACCCTTCTTGCCCGCCGGCGCCTCGAGTTCGACGTCGACCTCGTCCTCGACCGCCTCGCCTTCGGAGCGGCTGGCCGTGAAGGCAGTCTTGCCGACGTAGTACGTCTCACCTTTCTGCTTGACCTTGAGGTACGTCAGTTCCGGATTGACCGCGGCGCCGACGTTGCTGGAGAGCGTCCATGGCGTGGTCGTCCAGACCAGCAGCGACTCGCCGGGCCGGCCTCGCAAGGGGAACTTCACGAACACCGACTTGTGCGTGACCTGTTTGTAGCCCTCCTTGACCTCCATCTCGCTCAGGCCCACGCCGCACCGCGGGCACCACGGCATCGCGTCGTAGCCGCGATACACCAACCCGCGCTGGTGGCACTTCTTGAGGAAGCCCCAGATCGTGTAGTTGTTCTCGTCGGACATCGTGAAGTAGGACTTCCGCTCGTCCGGCGGCTTGGCCCAGACAGCGTCGGTGCGGTCCCAGTCCATCCAGTAACCGAGGCGGATTGACTGGTCGGTCTGGACGCGCGCAAACTTATCGACGCGGTCCTTGCAGAGTTGCACGAACTTCGCGATGCTCTTCTCGCGGTCGCCGGCGACCAGGTTCTCGATGTCGCGCTTGCTCTTGAGCCCGAGCTCCTTTTCGACTTCGACCTCGACCCAGAGGCCCTGGCAGTCGAAGCCGTTCTGGTAGCGCTCGTCGCGGCCGGTCATCGCGAAGTAGCGTTGGTAAGCGTCCTTGTATGTCCGGCCCCAGGCGTGGTGGACGCCCATCGGGTTATTGGCCGTGATCGGCCCGTCGAGGAAGGACCAGCGCGGCTTGGCACGGTTCTTGGCGCGGAGCGTGTCGAAGATTCTGCGCTCGTCCCACCAGCGGAGAGTCGCGCGCTCACGAGCGGGGAAATCGACGTGGGTATCGACTTTGTCGAAGGGCATGTCGGACCTCGTGCCGGCGAACAAAGTTACCTCATTTTATGAAGCGGGCGCGGACGAAGCAGAGTTGAGCGGTCGGTCTGTCAAGACAGGCGAACCGCGCCTTCGTTGAGCAAGATTTCGCGCTGGGAAATCCGGTGGGGTAAGTTGATCCGGAGAGTGGCGACGGTCGCGCGGCCGGCGGCCGTGCGGCCTAAGAAGATCGGGCCGTCGTACCGGAAGTGACGACGCCAGCGTTGGCGACGGGGATCAAAGAGCAGCGCGATCTGCCGCTTGTCCCAGTCGATGCCGGCCAGGTTTGGTCCCTTGTAGCTGTTGCAAAGCAGACATGCCAGCGCGAGGTTGTCTGCCGAAGTTGGGCCACCGTGTCGTTCGGCGATGATGTGGTCGATCTCGAACGGATGAAAGTCAAGTGCTTGAGGGATCAGGCAATACTCGCAGCACGCATTGGCGCGTGTCCAGACGAGTTCGAGGAGGTCGCGCCGCACCGGCTCACGTCCTCGTTTTGCTCGCCGGGGTCTCGCGGAGTGCCATACGGGCTTTGGACTTGAGGATTGAAACGATGCTACCGAGTTGCCCGTAAGTATCCAGCTCGGCCTGCTCCAATTCTGTCAGTGCCCCGGCGCGGGCTTTGGCTGCCAACGCGCGCAGGTGCGCCTTGTCTTTGGGTGGAAAGTCCAGGACCAAAATCGCACGAGCGACCTCTGCGGCGAGCGCCGGCTCGAGCGATTGGAACAGTCGTGTCCAGATGGCCGCCTGCGCGCGTTCCACGTCCGCCTTCGGCAACTTCACTGTTCCCGGCTCGAGCGGCCACGTTTTTGGCATCTTGACCTCCGCAACTCGATCGCCTCCGGCTCACTACAAACATTATGGCCGAGCATCGCAGGTGAAACGAGGGGAAACCGCCGTGTCCGACGCCCGCCCCATCCGCCTCGCCGTCCTGCTCAGCGGCACGGGCATGACGCTGCAAAACCTGATCGACCAGATCGCCGACGGTCGGCTTGCCGCGCAGATCGTCCAAGTGATTTCCGGCCGACCGGACGCCGGCGGGATCGAACGGGCGAAGCGGGCAGGATTGCCCGTCGAGGTAGTCAACCGCAAGTCATTCACGGACCTCGCGAGCTACAGCCGGCGCATCTTCGACTTGTGCCGGGGCACACGGGCTGACCTCGTGTGCCTCGCCGGATTCCTGCAATTGCTCGAGATCCCGCCCGACTACACCGATCGGATTCTGAATATCCACCCCGCGCTACTGCCGGCGTTCGGCGGGAAGGGAATGTACGGCCGGCATGTGCACGAAGCCGTCTTGGGACACGGCGCGAAAGTGTCGGGATGCACCGTCCATTTCGTCGATCAGGTTTACGACCACGGACCGATCGTCCTGCAAAAGGCCGTCGAAGTGCACAACGACGACACGCCGGTCTCGCTTTCGGCCCGAGTCTTCGCGGCCGAGTGCGAGGCGTATCCGGAGGCGATCCGACTGTTCGCGGAAGGCCGGCTACGGCTCGACGGGCGGCGCGTCCGCATCGACTGACGCGGTCACTTTCAACGCTTTATCGCCGATGTCCGTACGGTAGTGCATGCCGGCGAAGCGGATCTTCTCGACCGCCTCGTACGCCCGGCGCTTGGCGTCGGCGAGCGTATCGCCCAACGCTGTGACGCCGAGCACGCGGCCGCCGTCGGTCACGACGAAATCACCCTGAAGCTTCGTCCCCGCGTGAAACACCTTCACGTCCGGCAATGCGGCGGCCACGTCGAGTCCACCGATTACCTTGCCTTTCACGAACGGGCCGGGATAACCCTGACTGGCGACGACCACGCAAACGGCCGGCCGCGGGTCCCATTCGATGCCGCCCTCGGCAAACTGATCGAGACGGTCATCGACCGCGGCTTCGACCAGGTCGAGCAGGTCGGTGCGGAGTCGCATGAGGAGCGGTTGCGCCTCGGGATCGCCGAATCGGCAGTTGAACTCCAACACCCGCGGGCCCTGGTTCGTTATCATCAGTCCGGCGTAGAGCACGCCGCGGAACGGGCTGCGGCCGCGCTTGAGCGCGTGCACCGTCGGGACGAAGACGCGTTCCTCAATCTCGTTCAGCAATTCCGGCTTGGCAACCGGAGCAGGGCAGTAAGCGCCCATGCCGCCGGTGTTGGGGCCGGTGTCGCCGTCGAACGCCGGCTTATGGTCCTGGGCGGGCGGCAACATGACGATCGTTCGCCCCGACACCAGCGCCAACAGGCTCAGTTCCTCACCATCGATTCGTTTCTCGATCACGACCCGCCGGCCGGCCGCGGCGCCGAACTCCTCGCGGACCATGATCCGCTCGATCGCTTTGAGCGCGTCGGCCGTGTTGTTGCACACGATGACGCCCTTGCCCGCCGCGAGGCCGTCGGCCTTGACGACGACCGGGTACTCGCGCGTCTCGACGTACGTGCGAGCGGGTTCTGGATGGTCGAAGACGCGGAATTCGGCGGTCGGCACATCAGCGTGCCGCATGAGCTGCTTGGCGAAGACCTTGCTGCCCTCGATCCGCGCCGCCGCCCTCGTCGGGCCGAACACCTTCAGTCCGGCCGCGTGAAACGCATCGACGATGCCCTGTGCGAGTGGGTCTTCGGGACCGACGACCGTCAGACCGACGGTTTCCTTGCGTGCGAAACGGATCAGCTTGTCGACTTCGCTTGGTTCGATCGGGACGTTGACGCCGTCCTTCGCCGTGCCGGCGTTGCCCGGGGCACAGAAGATCTTCTCGGCCCGCGGCGATTGTGCGAGCTTCCAGACGAGTGCGTGTTCGCGGCCGCCCTTGCCGATGACGAGGACGTTCATGCGGTCATTGTGGCGGGGCGCGGGCCGGCGGCAATCGGTCGCTGCCGGC
>DATJGQ010000844.1:0-2889 GCA_035494815.1 Gemmataceae bacterium | reverse complement strand
CGGAGACCCTCGGCAATTACGCGCTCTCGGGCACGCCGACCGTTAATCACCTACAGGAAACGAGCAAGCTGGTCGATCACATCGAGGCGCTGCACCTGACACAGATTAGCGCCGAGATGATCAGCAACGCCGTGACCTGGCAAACGCACAGTCACTCGGCCGGAGAAATCCGCTCGCTCTAGCAGGGTCTGTTTCAAAGTAATTCCGCGCCCCTGATCAGCATCCAGGAGTCCGCGACTGAGGGGCACGCCGTGATCGCCTATGACATCGAAACCGGGGACGGAGCGAACGGCTTCACCAACGATTACTACATCGACGTCTACGACCCGAACCGGCCCTTCACCTCCGCCGAGCGAACCGACGCCGCGGACCATCGCGACCTTGAACGGGCCAGCCGCATCCACGTCGGCGGCTCCGGCCGATGGGAATTCGATATGGGCGGCGACGTCTGGAGCGGCGACGTGAACGGCACGCTCAAGTCGTTGTCCGTCTTCGCCTACGATAAGATCCCCGAACATCCGACGCTGCCGTCGATCGAGAACCTGGTGCTCGAGGCGGGGAGCAACGCGCTGCGGTGGGTGCTCGGCGACCAGAAGGTGACGGAATCCCCGACTTCGGCACGTCACGCGGACGTCACCCTATCGCGAGACGCGGCAAAGGACGCGGACGCGATCTGGACGTCCCACGGGGCGCGGCTGGCGAAAGAGTTTCAACCCAATGCCGCGCACGGAAATGCCGGCCGGGACATCAACGCCGAACCGGACTTCGGCGGACTGCTCGGTGTCGAGGTACTCTGACGGCGCGGTGCGGCCGCCTTACTTCTCGTTCCAGTAGATGCGGACGTTCCCGGTCGCCCGGCCGACGGCGACGATGTCGATCCGGCCGTCGCCGTTCAGGTCGGCCGCCGCGAGGTCCTCGACGGCGACGCCGTCCGGATCGACGGGCTGCCGGTCCCACTTCTCGCCCTTGGGATCGCGGGATTTGTAAATACGAACGCCGCGGCGGGCGTTGAACGTGTCGGTCCGCAGCGGGTTGTCGCGGACGCCGATGATCAACTCCTCGTCGCCGTCGCCGTCGAGGTCGGCGCACCAGACGGCGTGGCCCCAGCGGAGTTCGCTGTCAATCACCTGCCGTTGCCACGCCCCGCCCTGCATCGGGGGCGGCGTGTAGACCACCACTTCGTTGCCGTGCCACGGCTCGATCGTGGCGATGTACGGCTGGCCGCTCTTCAGCCTGCCCACCTTGATCTCGCTGGCGCCGCGACTGCCGTTCGGGTTCGACTGGTTGCCGCTGCCGATTTCATGGTCGGTCCAGGTCCCGTCGGCGCCGGGGGCCAGCAGCCGAACGCCCTCGTAGCTGGCCGTCAAAATGTCCTTCCGTTTCCGATCCGGCGCCGGCACGGGGAAGAAGTTGTGCACGACGTGCAGCGTCTGGTTGAGGACTTTCGGCTCCCACGGCCCCTTCACCGGGTCGGCGGGGATCGGATAAGCGAGAATGCGGACGGGCCGGCCGTTCATCCAGTTGGCGGTTCCGGAACTCTCGCGCCCCATGAGCGGGACGACCACCAGCTGCGGCTTGCCCGTGCCGTCGAGGTCGGCGAACCGGATGCGATGAATCGTCGGCTCTTCGCCGATCGGGTGGACGGTCCAGGGCGAATCGATAGTCGGCCCCTGTTTGAGCCACTGCAGCGTGCCGCCGCCCTTCGTATCCAACCGGCCCCACCCCGCGCCGAGCGCGAAGTCGAGCTTGCCGTCGCCGTCGATGTCGGCCGCGGCGATGCAGACGTTGTCCGCCTTGGTCTGCTTGCTGATGATCGTCCGCATCTTCCAGGTCGGGTTCTCGAACCAGACGACGCGGTCGGTGTCGACGACGACGATGTCCGGCTTACCGTCGGCGTTGACGTCCACGAGCAGGACGGCATAGCCGACCTTGAGGCTGTGGTCGATCTCCTCCGTGCGGAAGCGGGGGAAGCCGCCGGTGGCGGGCGGCGGCGTGTCTTTCGTCGTCTGTTGACCGGCGGTCGAGGACGCGAAAAGAATCGCGGCAAACAACGGCGGGATGATCCGGGGGAGAGGCATGACGAGAACCCTTCCGAAGAGCTTTTACCACGAAGCACACGAAGCACACGAATCACACGAAATAAAGACAAGAAGGTGATTCGGTTTGTTTCGTGTATTTCGTGTGTTTCGTGGTGAATCGTCTTCTACGAATCGATCCGCCGGGCCGCCTTCTCGATCGCCTGCAGCGCCTCGGCGGCGGCCTCACGGACGAACAGGTGCTTGTCCTGCAGCGCCTTCTTCAGCTCGGGCACGGCCGAACGGCCGGCGGCGCCGTAATCGCCGATCGACTTCGCGGCGGCGCAGCGGACGTTGAAGTCGGCGTCGGTCAGCAATGGGACGAGGGCCGGGATGACCTTCTCCGGCTCGACGCGGATGTCGGCGAGCGCCTCGGCGGCCGTCTCGCGGACCATCGCGTCCTGATCCTTGAGCGCGTTGATTAACTTGGGCACGGCCGACTTGGCGGTGACGCCGATGCCGCCGAGCGCCTCCGCCGCGGCGGTGCGAACTTCGGACGCCCCATCGGTCAGCGCCTCCGTCAACGCTGGCACGGCGGTGACCGCTTTCACCCCCCGGCGGCCGAGTTCCTGCGCCGCCGCCCGCCGCACCTTGGCGTCCTTGTCCTTCAGGTGTGCCGCGACGTCGGCCAGTGGCTTCTCCGTCAACTTGGCCGTCTCGGCGGGCGGTCCCTTCGTCGCCGGCTTGGTCGCGTCCTGCGCCCGAACGCCACCGAGGACGACGAGGGCCGCGGACAACGCCATCGGAAGTTTCATGGAGGACTCTCCGTCGTCGGGCGGGGCGAAGTCTTACTGTAGGCACTATTCTACCAGTG
>DATJGQ010000843.1:0-2060 GCA_035494815.1 Gemmataceae bacterium | reverse complement strand
GACGGTCGGGGAGCGGGCCACCGCCCTCGCTCCCTGGCGGTCGCGGCTCTGACCGACGCCGTCAGCTACCTGGGCCGCTTCGCCTTGACGCGGACCCGCCGGGAGGGTGTGATTGTGATGAACCCTGCGCGAAGGGCCCGGACGATGGCAACCGTGGGCCGGCCGAAACGTGGCGTCCCGGAAGGGCTGTGGATCAAGTGTCCGCAGTGCAAGGCCACCATTTTCCGCAAGGAGGCGGAATCGCGGTTCAACGTCTGCCCCGAGTGCGACCACCACTTCTATCTCCCTGCTCCCGAGCGGATCCGGCAACTGCTCGACGAGGGCAGTTTCGAGGAGTGGTTCGCCGACATTCGGCCGAAAGACCCGATCGGCTTTACCGATCGCATCCCCTACGCCCAGCGGCTCGAGGCCGAGCAAAAAAAAACCGGCATGACCGACGCCGCCGTGGTCGGCAAAGGCTACGTCCGCGGCCGGCCGGTCGTCTTCGGCATCACCGACTTCGCGTTCATGGCCGGGTCGATGGGCTCGGTCGTGGGCGAGAAACTCACCCGCGCGGTCGAGGCGGCGACGAAGCTCAAGCTGCCCCTGATCATCGTGAGCGGCTCCGGCGGCGGCGCCCGGATGCAGGAAGGAATCCTGTCACTGATGCAGATGGCCAAGGTTTCCGCGGCGATCGCGAAATATGACGCAGCCGGCGGCTTGTTCGTCTCCATCCTGACTAACCCGACCATGGGCGGCGTCGCCGCGAGCTTTGCTCTTCAAGGCGACGTGGCCATCGCCGAGCCGGGCGCGATGATCGGTTTCGCCGGCAAGCGGACGATCTGGAATACCGTCCGGCTGGAACTCCCGCAAGGGTTCCAGACCAGCGAGTTCCTGCTCCAGCACGGCTTCGTCGACCGCATCGTGCACCGCAAAGACTTGCGCACGGAGGTGGCGACGATTATTGACTATTGCGAACGGTAGAAGTGGGTGGTGGTTAGTGGGTAGTGGTTAGTGAAGAACTGTTTTGACTAACCACAGCGACTAACCACTCCCCACTACGTAGAGGTGTCCCGTGGGCTTCTTCGATCTGTTCAAAGGCGGCGGGGGCAAGAGGCGGAAGTCCAAGGTCGACCTCAAGCGGCGGTTCGAGATGCAGACCCGGTCCGGCCAGGGGTCGATGTCGAAAGTCTGGCGGGCGTACGATCGGGACATCGGCCGCATCGTCTGTCTGAAAATCCTCGACAAAGTAAAGACCGCCCGGTTCGAGGCCCGGTTCGTCGGCCGGAAGAAGCCGCCGGAGGGCGAGATCTGCATGGCCCTCAACCATCCGAACATCGTCCGCACCTGGGACCACGGCACCACCACCCAGGGCGAGCCGTTCCTGAGTATGGAATGGATCGACGGCTCCGGCTTGAATTTCCTGATCGAGACGCGGAGCACGCGGCTCAAGGACAAGGCCGTCGATTATTTGTGCCAACTTTGCGACGCGGTCGAGTACATGCACAAGGAGAAGTACCTGCACCGCGACATTTGTCCCCGCAACGTCATGGTGACGCAGGACGATGTCGTGAAGTTGATCGACTTCGGGCTGACGATCCCGTACACGCCGGCATTCTGCGAGCCGGGCAACCGCACGGGGACTCCCGACTACTTGGCGCCGGAGATCATTCGCCGGCAGTCGACCGACCATCGCGTGGACCTGTTCGCGTTAGGCGTGACGGCGTTCGAACTGTTCACGGGTAACCTGCCCTGGGAAAAGGCGCAGGGCTCGATGGAGATGCTTGTCAAACACATCAATCAGAAAGCCCGGGACCCGCGGGAGCACAAGCCGGACATGGACGACGACCTGGTCGCCATTCTCAACCGGGCGGTCGATCGCGAACCGGCTCAGCGCTTCCAAACCGCGCGGCAGTTCAGGGCCGCCCTTCAGGATTACGCCGGGGTGGCACAGGGCGGGGAGCAGTGACACCGTGACGAAGGAACCGCTGCTCGCCGTCGCGGACGCTCAGGAAGCGATCTTTCGGCGTGTTCGGCCGCTGCCGCCGGAGTCGACGCCGCTCGCCGATGCGCGCGGCCGC
>DATJGQ010000842.1:0-4446 GCA_035494815.1 Gemmataceae bacterium | reverse complement strand
TTTGCAGATCGCGGCACATGTCGCGGCGTTCGGCGTCGGCGTCTCTGAGTTGCTTGGCAAGCGCGTCGTGTCGATCTTTCAGCGCGGCGATGGTCGTGGCCATCGCGGCGAGATCCTTGTGGTCCTGCTCGCTCACGCGTCTTTGCTCTTCGAGGGCGGTCAGTTTTTCCTTGAGGGCGGCCACCAACGCGAGCGGACCCTGCATGTCCTTGCGATCGCGGTCCGCGGCGGCGAGTTGCTGCTCCACGCCGGTCATTTTGTTAGTCAGCACCGAGACCGACGCGTTGAGCGAGTTCAGCTCGTTCACTCGGTTCCACATCTGCGTGGAGCGGTTATTGTAATCGTCCTTCTTGAGGAAATCGGCGTTCGCCTCCCGGAGTCGCGCCACGTCGTTGCGCAGGTCGTGGATGCCGCCGGTCAACTGCTGGTACGCGGTGATGACGACGAGCGCGCAGATGCTCAAGAGCGTACCGCCGAAGACGCGCCAGAAGAGCGACAGCTTTTCTTCCGGTTTCTCGTCGGGTTTGCGGAGTTTGAGTTCGTGGCCGGACCGCAATGTCTCGGCGGCGAGAATCAGGTTGCGTTCGCTGTCGGTGAAGGCAGGATGATCGTCGTCGCGGGTGATCCGGCGGGGGAGCAAGGCCCTTCCTCCTGTGTTCGTCCGTGAACGCGGGCGGCCGCGATTTGGGTCCGGCGATGTCGGGCGGGGAGAATAGCGATGTGCGGCGGCGGACGCAAGAGCAGACCGTCACGGCGGAGTACGGCCCGCCGACTCTTGAAGTGAGCGAACCTGCGCCTGCAGCGCGGCGAGCGATTCGCGAAGTTCGGCCTGTCCGGCGGCCAGTTCGTCGACGCGGGCAGCTAGGGCGGCGAGGCGATCTGGATCGGCCACCGCGGCGCGGGGTCGGGGCGGTTCGTCGCTGACGGATTCGTGGGCCGAGCGCGTTCGCAGGCGTTCGAGTTCTTCCGGACTATGGAAGCCGTGAGTCAGCATAGTCCCGCGGCGGCCCTCGGGCGTCAGATACACGACCAGCCCGCGCTCGGACATCGGGCGGAGCAGCGCGCGCAAAGCGTCGAGGTCGGCGACCGGCTCCAGCCGGCTGACGTGGCCGCGCAACTCGCCTTCGGTCTGCGGCCCGCGGAGGAGCAACTCCGCGAGCACGGCGATTTCCTCCTTGTTGACGTTCCATGCCTCATACAGGAGGTGCCGCCATTTCTCGACGCGGCCGCTGTCCACGCGGGTCGCCAGCGCCTGGCGTTGCAGGCCCTGCAGCGTCTCTTCGACTTCGTCGCCGTTGAGGGTGAGGACCGGCTCGCGATTGGACTTCTGGTTCGAGCCGGTGACGAGAGCGTTGAGCGACATCGGGTAGACGTCGGGCGTGGTCTTTTGTTTTTCGACCAGGACGCCGAGGAGGCGGCGCTCGGTCATCGACAGGACGGGCCATTGCGTGGGAGTGGGGTCGGGCATGATGTGCTCGGAGGCCGCTCGCGGCTATGCAAGTCGCATAGCCGCAAGCGGCCGAAATCTCACAGACACCGCAAGAACGCGACCAGGTCGGATTTCTCCTCCTTGGTCAGTTGCAACCCAAGGACCAGATTAAAGAACTCGACCGTATCGTCCAGCGTCAACAACCGGTCGTCGTGCAAGTACGGCGGCGAGTCCTTGATGCCGCGGAGCGGGAAAGTCTTGATCGGGCCGTCGGCCGCCAGTTTGCGGCCATTGATCACGTCCCCCATCTTGTAGAACCGCTCGGTCATGAGGTTGTGCATGTTGTTGTCGGTGTACGCCGGCGGCGTGTGGCATTCGTTGCACCGGCCCTTGCCGAAGAACACGGCCTGCCCGCGCATCTCTTCGGGCGTGGCTTTCTTCGGGTCGAGCTTGCCGAACACGTCGAGCTTCGGCGCCGGCGGGAAGTCGAGGATTTCCTGGAACTCAGCCATCGCGTGGATCTGGCTGCCGCGTTCGAGAATGTTGACGCCCTTCTTCTGCGCGATCACCGGGTCGCCGTCGAAATAGGCGGCGCGCTGCTCGAATTCGGTGAAGTCCTCGACAGTTCGTAACGCCCGTTGCGAGCCAAAGAGCCGCTGGACGTTCACGCCGCGTAACGACGGCGTGTCGATGCGGTGCCGGAACTCCTGCGGTCGGATGTCGCCAACCAGGTGCGTCGCGGCGTTCGTGTGGCCGTTTGCGTGGCAGTCGAAGCAGACGACGCCCCGGCTCGGTTTAATTGTCCGGCGGTCGGCGGTGGCGTTGAATTGCTGCTGCGGGAACGGCGTCACCAACATCCGCAATCCGTCGAGCTGTTTGGGGTTCAGGATGCCGTTGAACAGTTCATAGAAGTTCTCGAGCGTGACAAGTTTTCCTTGCGAGACGTCGCCGAGGTCCGGCCGCGTCGTCAGATAAATCGGAGGCGGGAACTCGGGCAAAAAGTGATCCGGGATGTCGAAGTCGAGGTCGAAGCGCGTCAGATCACGGTCGGAGACTTTCTTGACCTCGTCGATGTGGAACTTCGGGAAGAGCATGCCGCCTTCGGGATGATTCGGGTGCGGCAGCGGCAGGAACGCCTTCGGCCAGGCGGCTTTGTCTTTGATCTCGTCCGGCGACATCTTGGCCAGCCCGTCCCACGTGACCCCCGACGGCAGTTTCGCCCGCACGCCTTCCTGAACCGGTTTGCCTTTCGACATCTTCGCGCCCGTCGCCGCGCGGTTGGACAGGTCGTACCGCTCGGCCAACAGGTCCATGTGCTTTTTCATGATCTTCGGCTTGTCGGCGGTCATGCGCTTCAGGACCGTGTCGAACGGCTCCTCTACGGTCGGGATGTAACTGGTCTTCGGCTGTTGGGCGAACGTCGGCCCCATCCGAACGAGCCCTCCGCCCGTCAGAACACAAGCGGCGAGCAGGAACCCGAGTCGTTTGCTGCGATCCATGAGAGACTCTCCTTTGCCAAACTCGCGGGGCGGTCGCGGGGTGGTGTGGTGGCAGGCGGGTTAAGGCACCGGGATTCTAATCGAGCCCGCCGCGCGATGCGACTGTCGAACCGGCCGGCGGGCCATTCTCTTTTCGAATCCCTACCATCGGGGGTAGCTATCATGACGGGGAGCCCGGAGTCAGGAGGTCTTTCGTATGCGACGGCCCGTTGCCATCGCTTTGGCCGTGTGTCTCGTCGGTGTTTGTCCGGCGTCGGCCCTCGAACCGCGTGATGTATTCATCCTCGCCAACAAGAATATGCCGGAGTCGCGCGACGTCGCCGCCTACTATCGGCAAAAGCGGCAAGTGCCGGCGGAGAACGTCCTTCTTATGGATGTGCCCGGCGGCGAAGACATCAGCCGCGAAGACTATAACCGCCGCATCGTCGCGCCGCTTCGAGAGCTGCTCAAAGAGCGGCGGGAACAGGCGAAGGTCTTGCTGACCGTCTTCGGGTTTCCCCTGCGGGTCGGCCAGGAGTTCCCGTCGGAGGCCGATCAGAAGGAGTTGGCCGAACTCAAGCCGCAGCTCGAACAGGCGCAGGCGGACGCGCAGAAGACCAAACAGACGGTCCGCATCCTCGAGGAGGAGCTCAAGCGCGACAAGGACACTCCGATCGCGCCGCAGATCGAAGAGAAGCGAACCGAGTCGGAGGCGGCTCAGCGAAAGGTGACCGAACTCGAGGAACGGCAGAGACGCCTGCAGCACGTCGAAAGCGTCGCCAGCGTGGACAGCGAACTCATGTTACTCTGGTGGAACGGTTACCCGACCTACCGCTGGCTGATCAACCCGCTGCACTGGCAATTCCCCGCGGCGTCGCGGTTACAGGTGCCGCCGGTGCTTTTGACCTGCCGGCTCGACGGCCCGAATCCGGAGGTCGCCAAACGGCTCGTCGACGACGCCATCGCGGTCGAGCGGAAGGGCGGCCTGACGGGACGCGTCTATGTTGACGCCCGCGGCATCAACTACAACCCCGAGACGGACAAGAGCGGCACCGCGTACGGCGGATACGACGAGTCGATGCGGGAAATGGCGCGGCTGCTGCTCAAGGACGCCAAGATGGACGTCACGCTCGACAACAAGGAACCACTGTTCCCGCCACACAGTTGCCCGGACTGTGCCCTCTACTGCGGGTGGTACGCCCTGCAGAACTACTCGGAGTGCTGCAAGTTCGTGCCGGGGGCGGTAGCGTGGCACCTGGCGAGCCTGGAAGCGGTGTCGCTGCGGAACCCCGGCAAGCAGTGGGCCGGCAACATCCTGCGAGACGGGGCGGCCGCGACGCTCGGGCCGGTCGCGGAACCATACACGATCGGATTCCCGAAACCCGAGGAGTTTTTCGGGTACCTGGTGACCGGGGAGTATACGCTGGTGGAGTGCTACGCGCGCACCACTTTACTCACAAGTTGGACGATCACGCTGATCGGCGACCCTTTGTACAACCCGTTCAAGGGGTCGCCGAAGCTCAAGTCGTCGGATGTTCA
>DATJGQ010000841.1:0-5946 GCA_035494815.1 Gemmataceae bacterium | reverse complement strand
AGACTGAGCTTGAGGGCGTAGGGCTTCGTCACCGGTCGTGGGTCGGCGGAGACGGCGATCGGGCAGGCCGGGTCCGGGTCGGTGTAGTTGAGCGTACCGGGCAACGTGCCATGCCGCAGCGCGAGCAGGCTGGCGATCAGTTCGACCGTGCTGCCGCCGGAACTGAGGTTACCGATAAAACTCTTGACCGCGAACACGGGCACGGGCCGGTCGCCGAAAGCGGCGCGGATGCCCTTCGCCTCCCACACGTCCCCTTCGATCGTGCTGACGCCATGGGCGTTCACATGGTCGACGTCCCCGGGCTCGATTGCGGCTTGATTCAGAGCGAGACGAATGGCGCGGGCGATACCGTCGCCCGTGCAGCCGCGGTCGAAGGTGCAGCCGAAGCCGACAATCTCGGCATAAATCCGGGCCCCGCGACGGCGGGCGTGGTCGAGTTCTTCCAGCACCAGAACGCCGGACCCTTCACCGATCACCTCGCCGTCGCGGCCGCGGTCGAACGGCCGGCACGCCCCGGCGGGGTCGTCGTTGCGCTTCGAGAGCGGCGTGAAAAGACACTGCCGGACGAGGCTCAGCGGCGTCAGTTTGCTGTCGGCGGCGCCGGCCAGGAAGAAGTCCGCCTGATTCCGCCTCAGGATGCGATACGCCTCACCGACCGCGAGCAGGCTGGCGACGTCGGTCTCGGTAATGCTGTTATTCGGTCCCTGGGCGTCGTGGACGATCGAGACGTGGCAGGCGACCATGTTGGGCAGGTACTTGAGCATCCACAGTGGCGTCATGTTGCGGATGCCGACGCCGCCCCATTTGCCCATGTCCACAACGCCCGGCTGATCGGTCCCCGAGATTTCCGCTGCGGGCGCGATGTCGTCGAGCTCGGTGGCAACGAGGCCCGACCCGAATTCGACGCCGAACCGTGTCGAGTCGAGTTTGGCCCGGTCGATGCCGCAGTCCTTCATCGCCAGGTTGGCGCCGGCGAGGCCCAGCTGGATGGTCCGGGCCATCATCTTGAGGCTCTTGCGGTCCTTCTTTTCGACGTAGTCGTTGGCCTTGAAGTCGATCTCGCCGGCGATGTGGACGGGGAGTGCGGAGCTGTCGATGGAGCGGATCGTGCGGACGCCGCTCTTCCTGGCCAGCAGCGACTGCCAGAACGCGGCCGGATCGTGGCCGATCGGACTGAGCACGCCGATACCGGTAATCACGACCCGACGGGAAGGAGGGGCGGCCATAACCGTCCTGCATGGGTGGGTGGTGAGTGGCTGCGAGAATGACGAATGTCTAATGACGAATGACGAAGGAATGACTAATGACGAGCGCCGATTGAGAACCTGGAGCGGTCATTCCAGGCAAGGATTCGTCATTCGGTATTCGTCATTCCTTCGTCATTAGGAATTCGTCATTCGTCATTTCGCCTTCGTCATTCGTCATTTCGCGACTCACCACTGCTGCGACAATTCTATTGCGCCGGCGGGTCTTGGGACGCCAGTTTCGACATCCACAGGAGGTGTTTCAGCTCTCCGGAGAAGACGAAGTTGCGATCCCCGAAAATCTGTTGCGACCGCGACTGATCCAGATGGGCGAAAAAGATTTCCGCCTCCGCAAACCGTTCGCCGTCGGCAGTGACCGTCCCTTCGATAAGGGCGCCCTCACCGCGCAAGTCGACGAGCGTCGTTTCGTAAACCAGCTCCTGCCCGGCCAGCGCTTCGGCGTGGAAGTGCGCCCGCGGAATCTTGGCGAGGACGACCTTCTCGCGATAATCGTTGGCCTCGCCGACGAGGATTCCACCCGTCTGCGCCAGCCCTTCGAGAATCAGCGAGGCGGGGACGACCGGGAACCCGGGAAAGTGGTCCGCGAACACGTCTTCGGCACCGCTCCAGAGCTTCACCGCCCGGGCGTACTCCCGATGCCGAAACTCCGTGAAGCGGTCGATCCAGATCCAGCGCATGAACAGATAGTGGATAGTGATTAGTGGGTAGTGGGTAGCGAACTCAATTCTTCGCTACCCACTACCCACTACCCACTACCCACTTCTCCTAGTTTTTGCTCGGCTGCAACTTCGATTGGATGTAGCGCGAGATGAGGTCCACGGTGAACAGGTCGCGGAGGCCTTCGAAATTCGGGTCGCGCTCGAACTTCGTGAGGTCGGCGTACGGCATACGGGTCTTGAGTTCCGCCATGCCTTTCTGAGTAAGCTTGCCGTCCTGCACGAACTCCGGGTCCCCCTGGAAGATGGATTCAGGGAACAGCTCGCCGCGTGGGATCTTGATGCCGAATTCCCGCTCCAGGCGGAAGACGATGTCCAGGAAGTCGATCGACTCGGCCCCGAGATCGCCCTGCAGGGTCGCGCCGGGGGTGATCTGGTCTTCGTCGACGTTCAGCGCCTCGACCAGGGTCGAGGACACCTTGGAGAAGATTTCGTCCTGGCTCATCGCTCTCGTTCCTCTCTGGAATCAGAAGTCAGAAATCAGGGGTCTGGAGTCAGGCTTCAGGGGTCAGCAAGGCTGCGTTCTGACTCCTGACCCCTGATTCCTGACTCCTATCTTTATGGGGCGGTCGCCCCGAGGCTCAAGCCGCCGTCGACGGTAATCACCTGACCGGTCAGGTAGGCGGTGGCCGGGTCGGCGAGGAAGACCGCCACGCGGGCGATCTCGTCCGGCTGGCCGACGCGCTTCATCGGGATCACCTTCTTGATAAAGTCGCCCGCTTTGTTTCGGACGGCCTCGCTCATGTCGGTCGCGATGAACCCGGGCGCGATGGCATTGACCGTTACATTACGACCCGCGACCTCCACCGCCAACGCCCTCGTGAAAGCATTTACCGCACCTTTACTTGCGGCGTAATTCGTCTGGCCCGAGTTGACGAACTCGGCCGCAACGCTCGAGACGTTGATCATTCGCCCGTATCGCTGTCGCAGCGCCATCTGTTCCACGGCGGCGCGACAGAAGGCGAACGTGCCTCCCAGGTTCGTGTTCAGGACCGTGTTCCACGCGTCGGCGTCCATGCGCACGAACAGGCCGTCGCGAATGACGCCGGCGCTGTTCACCAGGATGTCCAACCGACCCCAATTCTCAACGACCGCGGCGACGCACCGCGGTCCGACGGCCGGGTCAGCCACGTCCCCCTGGAGGGCCATGGCCACACCACCGGCGTCGGCGATCTCCTTCACTACTGAATCGGCCGCTTCTTTGCTACCGCGATAGACGACGGCGACTTTTGCGCCTTCGGCCGCGAGGGCTTTAACGATTGCCCGGCCGATGCCGCGGCTACCACCGGTAACGAGGGCCGTCTGGTCCCGAAACGTCATCTGCTCGATCTCTAGAAAACATAAGCGGTTAACGCACGACGCCGGCACTCCGGAGGAGTTCGCCGCGCGAACGCAAGTGTCGAACCAATTGCTTGTCGCGCTCCGCCCAGGCCGGATTGCGGTCGCGCAAGTTGTAGCCGGCGAGCACCACTTGCGCCGAAACCGTTTGCACACCCGCGACTTCGCCACGACCCTTCAGTTTTGCAGTCGGGCCCTCCTGCCCCAGCAGCTCGACGGTGAGTTCTAACCGTTGTCCCGGCGAGACGAACGTGCCGTACTTGACGGCGCGAGCGTCTCGCAGCACCCAAACGCTGCGGGCATAGTCCTCGCTCAGTCGCATGAGCCACGCCCCGGCCTCGACGAGCGCTTGCAGCTGGAGCACGCCCGGCATCACCGGGAAGGTCGGGAAATGATCGGCGAGGTATTCCTCGGCCAGGGTCAGCAACTTAAACGCCCGCAATCTCCGGCCGGGTTCAACATCCAGAATCCGGTCCACGAGGTGAAAACGCATGGGGCCGTACGAGTGGCATGGCGATTCGGCGCGATCGCCCGGGAATCGCTGGAAAAGTAGCAATAGTATGCACAAGATAACGGATCGGCAACCCCGAACGCCGCGCCCGACCGTTGCGGTGGCTGACGGAATGAGCTGCGGCGACTGCGTAAACTTCTTCGATTACGGCAGCGATCGCGCGCTTCCTTGTGAGACCGGTAGATGCGATATTGCTTCGCGCTTCTCCTCGCAGCGGTCCTGGCGACCGCCGCGGAGCCGCCCACGCCGGATGCAGATCTTAAAGTGGTCCCCCGCGGTCTTGCGATCCGTCCGTCGGCTCCCGGCGACAACACGCTCACGCAAGAAAAAGTCGCCCTCGGCCGACGGCTCTTCTCCGACCCGATTCTCTCCGGCGACCGCACCGTATCTTGCGCAACCTGCCACCTCCCCGACCGCGGCTTCGCGGGATCGGACGCATTGGCTGTCGGCGTCCGCGGCCAGAAGAACCGCCGCAACGCGCCGACGCTTCTGAACATCGCCTATTCGCCCGTGTTCTTCTGGGATGGCCGGGCGGCCACATTAGAAGAGCAGGCGCTAAAGCCGATCGCCGACCCGCGCGAGATGGCGTCGAATGCGGATGACGCGGTCGCCCGTTTGCGCGCCGATCCGTCGTATGTCTCCCAATTCCAGAAGGCGTTCGGCGATGCGGTGACCACACAAAACCTGGCGCGGGCACTGGCGAGCTTCGAACGCACGCTCCTCAGTGGGGACAGCGCCGTGGATCGCTTCCGGCACGGTCAGGTCACTGACCTAAACGACGACGCGAAGCAAGGATTATGGCTCTTCGAGGGCCGCGGCGGCTGCTGGAAATGCCATTCGGGCAACACGCTTTCCGACGGCCGATTCCACAACACGGGCGTGGCCTGGGGCGCCGGCGACCTGGGCCGTTACGAAGTCACACACCGTGATTCGGATCGCGGCGCTTTTAAGACTCCTACGCTCCGCGACGTGGCCCGCACCGCCCCGTACATGCACGACGGCTCGCTGGCGACCTTGGAGGAGGTCGTCCGTTATTACGGCCGAGGCGGTAACCCGAACCCTCATCTCGACAAAGATTTGAAACCGGTCGAATTCTCCGACGACGACATCAAGCATCTGGTCGCATTTCTGAACGCTCTGACCGGTGCCCAACCACGTTAATCGCCTCCCCCGGGCAAATTGACCTAGCATCCCCGACTTTCCCTCGCTATACGGCCCGGCGGGTGACACGCTCGGGGGATCGTGTCGAGGGACTCGTCATGGCCGAGAATGCCGGCGATCTGGTCGTCGAGACGACTCGACTGACCAAGATCTACCAGAACCGCCAGATCGCGCTCAACGATGTGTCGTTGCGCATCGAGCGGGGCTGGGTACTCGGCCTTTTGGGGCCCAACGGCGCCGGCAAGACGACATTCCTGCGTTTGTGCCTCGGTTTGCATCGCCCGACGGCCGGCTACGTGAAAGTCTTCGGCAAGAAGATGACCCCTAACGCCGCCATCCTCCGCCGCCGGATTGGCTACATCCCCACGAATCCGCAGTTCCCAAAAGGGATGACACCGATCAGCTACCTCGACTACATGGCGCGGCTCTTCGGCTTGCCACGCGACGTCCGCAAGCCGCGGCTCGCCTCGCTGATTCGCGCGGTCGACCTGCTCGCCGGCTCGGGCAATACGATCGCCGGCTTCTCGAACGGGATGACCGCCCGCCTGGCCGTCGCCGCCAGTCTCATCAACGAACCGGATCTTTTGATCTGGGACGAGCCGACGCTCGGCCTGGACATCGAGGCCCGCCGGTCGATGCTCGACCTGATCAAAACGCTGGCGCGAGAGAAGACGCTGATCCTGTCGAGCCACAACCTCAGCGACATCGATGAAGTGTGCAACCACGCCGCGGTGCTGAGCCAGGGCAAACTGATTTTCAGCGGTTCGCTGCAAGATTTGAAAGGCCGCATTCGCAAGAACCATTACGAGCTGGATCTCGACGGCGACCAGAAGGCGATCGCCAAGGCGGTTTCAACGCTCAAGGGGCACAACGAAGTCAAGGCCGCCCAACTGCGGCAGCGGCGCCTCGACCTACGGCTCAACGAAGAGGCGCCGAACACCGCCGTCCTCGGGCA
>DATJGQ010000840.1:0-10189 GCA_035494815.1 Gemmataceae bacterium | reverse complement strand
AAGTGGTCGCAGTCAATGGCTTAGAGGCGCACTTCAATGAGTCGATTCAGCAATAACAGTGCCGGAATACCGAGAAATGCTGAAGAACGTGTCGTAAATCATTCGAGTGATGGACTTTGAGATGTGAGAAACGACGTGCTCAACCGGAGGCGACTGGTTTTGCCTGTCATTGTGACAGACGCCAGGCGGCCATTCAGAGCTGGGGTGACGACCGGTCGAGAATCCCCAAGATATGTCAATCAATTGATTGACAGCACTTTCGGGCGTTCATAAAGTGAAGGGCTACGGTCGGATGGATTGACCCCGGGTGAGTCATGTCGCGTAAGAACGAGTCGGGACATTCCGGATCGTCCAATCGCTCGCTCGCCTCGCTCAAGTCGCTTCGCTCGCAAATCGACAAGCTCGACCTGAACATCTTGAAACTCGTGAACGAGCGGGCCCGGCTCGCGACGGAAATCGGTCGGGTGAAAAACGATAGCGGCGGCGAAGTCTTCTCTCCGGGCCGGGAAGAGGAAGTCTTTCAGAACGTTCTGCAACACAATAAGGGCCCGCTCGACGACGCGACCATTCGGGCGATCTATCGCGAGATCATCAGCGGCGGTCGCGCGATTCAGCAAGTCCTGAAAGTGGCGTGCCTTGGGCCGGAGTTCAGCTACAGCCATCTGGCGGCGGTCGAGCGGTTCGGGCAGGCGGTTGAGTTCTCGCTCGTCGGGTCGATCCCGGCGGTGTTCGAGGAAGTGAACCGCGGCCACTGCAACTTTGGCGTCGTACCGCTGGAGAACTCCACCGACGGACGCGTTGCGGACACCCTCGACATGTTTCTCCGTTTGCCGCAAATCAAGATTGCGGCGGAGATTCGGCTGCGAATTCATCATAACCTTCTCGCCAACTGCGAGCAGGCCGAGATCCGACGGGTTTACAGCAAAGGTCAGGCGCTGGGCCAGTGTCGCAACTGGTTGAGCAAAAACGTCCCTCACGCCGCGATTGTTGAAGTGTCGAGCACCGCCAACGCGGCGCGACTCGCTCAAACGGAACCCGGTGCGGCGGCGGTCGCCAGCCGGCAGGCGGCGGTGCGCTACGCACTGCGCATTCTCAGCCGCGACATCGAGGACTACCCGTTCAACGAAACGCGGTTCGCCGTCATCGGCATGCAGGAAGTCCCGCGGACCGGCAACGACAAGACCGCGGTGATGTTCAAGGTCGCTCACGCCCCCGGCGCCCTCGCCGGCGCCCTGAACATCTTCGCGTCGAGCAAAATCAACCTGACCTGGATCGAGTCGTTCCCGTCACGGGCGGCCAAGCCCGAGTACGTCTTTTTCGCGGACTTCGAGGGGCACGCCGAGGACCCGAAGGTCAAGAAGACGCTCGGGTCGCTGCAGGACAAGTGCGAGAAGCTGACCATCCTCGGCTCCTTCCCGATGGCCCCGCTGAGTAACGACTAACACATCCGCCGCTCCCTGATATAAAATCAGCGAACGCTTGCGAGCTGCGTGAACCGCGGACACCGCTTTGCGGTTATCCGTGTGTAGTTGGTTGATCCGAACCCCCAGCATCCGGTTCTTCTCATGATCATCGTGGTGCGACCCGACGCGACCGACGCCCAGATTCAGCACATCGTCGACCGAGTGCAGGAACTGGGGTTTCAGCCGCACTATAGTCGCGGGCAGCACCGGACGATTATCGGCGTCATCGGCGACGAGAGCAGATTGCAGCCCGAAATTTTCGGCGCGATCCCGGGGGTCGAGCAAGTGCTCGCGATCATGAAGCCGTTCAAGCTCGCCAGCCGCGAGCTGCACGCCGAAGACACTGTCGTGCAGGTCGGGGTGGTGAAGATCGGCGGCGGGTCGCTGGCGATGATCGCGGGGCCGTGCGCCGTGGAAAGCTACGAAGGTCTCTCCACGATCGCCGAGCGGGTCCGCGAGGCCGGGGCGAATATCCTCCGCGGCGGGGCGTTCAAGCCGCGGACGAGCCCGTACAGCTTTCAGGGCCTGGGCGTCGAGGGCCTCCGCATCCTCCGCCAGGTGGGCGACGACCATGCCATGCCCGTCGTCACGGAGGTCATGGACCCGCGGCAGATCGGCATCGTCTGCGAATTCACCGACATGATCCAGATCGGCGCCCGAAACATGCAGAACTTCGACCTGCTCAAGGAGGTCGGTCAGGCGCATAAACCGATCCTCCTGAAGCGCGGCATGAGCGCTACCGTCAAGGACATGCTCATGTCGGCCGAATATATCCTCTCCGCCGGCAACCCGAACGTCGTCCTCTGCGAGCGCGGCATCCGGTCGTTCGAGGATTCGACGCGCAACATGCTCGACATGAGCGCCGTCCCGAACGTCAAAGGGCAGAGCCACCTGCCGATCATCGTCGACCCCAGCCACGCGACCGGCCGGCCGGACCTGATCCCGTCGATGGCGAAAGCCGCGGTCGCGGCCGGGGCCGACGGCGTTCACATTGAGGTGCACGACTGCCCGGAAAAGGCCCTCTCCGATGGGCCGCAAGCCCTACTGCCCGACAGGTATCAGCAACTCATGAAGGAACTGAAGCCGCTGGTGAAGGCGGTCGGCAAGAGCATCGGCTAGTGCGAAAACGACCATGCCCCGCACGAAGTTCATCGCCGGCAATTGGAAGATGTTCACGACCGCACAGAGTGGCCGTGAACTGGCCGCCGCCGTCGTCCGAGGGTGTGTCGGTCGGTCGGGCGTTCGCGTCGCGGTGTGCCCGCCGTTTCCGTATCTGAATGTGATTAACGAAGTCGTCCGAGGAAGCGCCGTGGCACTGGGCGCGCAAAACGTCTATCCCGCCGAGGAAGGGGCGTTCACCGGCGAAGTGAGCCCGGTCATGCTCAAGGACGTCGGGTGCCGCTACGTCATCGTCGGGCACAGCGAACGCCGCCACATCCTCGGCGAGACGGACCCGCTCATCAGCAGCAAAGTTCAGGTCGCACTGGCCGGCGGACTCGATGTGATTCTGTGCGTCGGCGAGACGCTTTTTCAACGCAAGTCTGAACAGACTGTGGATGTCCTCGACACGCAACTGACCGGCGGGCTGCGGGGCGTCCGCGCCGATCAGGCACTACGGCTGACGATCGCTTACGAGCCCGTCTGGGCGATCGGGACCGGGGTGAACGCGACGCCCGATCAGGCGCAGGAGGCGCACGTCTTTATCCGCCGGCGGTGTGCCGACCTGCTCGGCCCCGAGATCGCCGCGAACCTGACGATCCAGTACGGCGGCAGTGTCAAACCTGAGAATGCAGAGGCCATCATGAACCAGCCGGACGTGGACGGCGCTCTCGTCGGCGGGGCCAGCCTGAAGGCCGAATCTTTCTTGGCGATCGTGCGGGCGGCGCTGGCGTGATTTGGCCTGTTCGCCGTCCGATGGGAGCGTATACTTGGAACTTACGGCGGCACCGACGAACGCCGGGATCGGAAAACCTGACCATGTTTGCCAGCCTGCTTAACCTGATCATTATCCTGCTGGGCCTGTTCCTGATCGGCCTCGTTTTGATCCAGCGCGGCAAGGGCGGGGGACTGGCCGGCGCGTTCGGGGGCGTCGGCGGGTCGAGCCCGTTCGGCTCCAAGGCGGGCGACGCCTTCACGCGGATTACGATCTGGACCGCGGCGATCTGGATTTTCCTTCTGATGGTCCAGGTCAAAGTCATGAACCACGGCGGGACGTCGGGCACGCCGGAACTGCCCGGCATTCCGTCCAAGTCGGGCAGCTAAGTCGCGGATCGGCAGAGAGTTCTCCCTGCCCGCTCGCGACCGCCGGGCGGGCGTACCCCGCGAGGTGAGCGTGCTCCTCAGCATGACCGGCCACGGCGAGGCGCGCGGGCAGAGCGACCGCCTGCACCTCGCCGCCGAAGTCCGCTCGGTCAACAACCGCTATCTCAAGCTCATGCTCCGCGCCCCGGAGCCGTACAACCTGCTCGAGTCCGAGGTCGAGAAACTGGCCCGCCGGTTCGTCCGCCGCGGCACACTGCACGTCCATCTGCGGGTGGACCGGCCGCAGCAGGCTCAGGACTATCGCATCAACACGACCGCCCTCCAAAGCTACATCCGGCAGGTGCGGCAGGCGTGCGTCACGCACCCGGATTATCACCCCGACCCGGCCTTGCTGCTGGGCTACGTACTGGCGTTGCCGGGAGTCGCTCCGGAACCGGGCGCGGCCGAGTTCCAGGTCGATCAGGAATGGCCGCTCGTCGAACGCGTGCTTGAGGAGGCGATGCAGAAACTGCAGGCGATGCGGCGAGAAGAAGGCGCTCGCATGGCACAGGAGCTATCGAATTATCACGGCCAGATCGGCCGGGAACTTGACGAAGTCAAGCGGCTCGCCCCGGCCGTCGTCGAGGGCTATCGCGACCGGTTGCTCGAGCGGGTTCGCGCACTGGTCACCGACGCGCGGATCCCCGTCGAGCCGCCCGACCTGATCCGCGAGGTCTCCATCTTCGCCGAGCGGAGCGACGTCGCCGAGGAAATCACGCGGCTGGCGAGCCACTTGAAGCAGTTCGAGCAGATCGTCCGCGACGAGTCCGACGGCCCCGGACGCAAGCTCGAATTTGTGCTCCAGGAGATGGGCCGCGAGGCGAACACGATCGGTTCAAAAGCGAGCGACGTGGCCATCTCGCGGCACGTGGTCGAGATCAAGTCGACGCTGGAGAAAGCCCGAGAGTTGATTCAAAACGTCGAGTGACGGTAGGCAGTGGGCAGCCTGCAATGCCACGCGGTCCTTTGATTATCCTGTCCGGTCCGAGCGGGAGCGGGAAGTCCACCGTCATCAAGCGTCTGCTGGCCGACCCGCCGGGGCCGCTGCGCTTATCCGTTTCGGCGACGACTCGGCCGCCGAGGCCGGACGAGCGCGAAGGCGTGGATTACTACTTCCGGACGCGCGAAGAATTCGAGAAGAAGCTGGCTGCCGGCGAGTTCCTCGAACATGCCGTCGTTCATGGCGCCGATTATTACGGGACGTTGTGGGCCGAGGTCGAGCCGCACCTGGCCGCCGGGCGGGGGGTGATCCTCGACATCGACGTACAAGGAGCCGAACAGGTCCGCAAGCAGTGCCCCGAGCAAACGTCGATTTTTCTCCATACCCCGTTAGAGGAGTTAGAGCGACGGCTGCGGCGGCGCGGCACGGAGGACGAACCGACGATCCGCCGCCGGCTCGAGTCCGCCCGGCGGGAACTCGCCCGCGCCGGGGAGTTTCACTATCAAATCATTAACCAAGACCTGGACCAGGCGACCGCCGACCTGCGCGCGATCGTCGCCGGTCTGTTTGCGAGGGCCCGTGATGCTGGATGACTTGAAAGAAGAGGGGATCGTGAACAAGGTGGGCGGCCGGTTCAAGCTATCCACCCTGATCCAAAAGCGGATGGTCGCCCTGAACACCGGGGCCAAACCGCTCGTAGAAGTCAAGGGCGGAGATCGCTTGTCGATCGTCATGCAGGAAATCCTGCAGGACAAGATCTACCTGGACCTCGAAGGCAACCTGAAGACCCGCGAGCCGTATGAGGCCGAAGCCCCGGACTTCAACTCGCTCGGCAACATTTCCGACGATTAGGGTTCTGCCGGGCCGGAGTGGGGAACCACCAATGGCCGATCTGTCGAACGCGATTCGCCCGGAGGTCCGCCCGGACGCGCCCGGGTACCGTCCGTTGTCGGGACTGGCCGTCGCGGCGTTGATCGTCTCCGGGTGCGGGGCCGTCGTCGTCGCAATTCTCGGCATCGCCGCGACGCTCGCGTCCAAGCCGGTGCTCTATCCGAGTGTGCTCTTTCTGCCGCTCGCAGGGGTGGTCCTCGCGCTGATCACGCGCTGGCAACTGCGGCGCGCCGAGGGGACTCGCGTGGGCGGCGGGCTGGCCACCGCGGCGTTGTGGCTCGGCGTCATCTTCGGCGGGTGTTACGGGGCGTACTACTTCGCCACCGAGTTCGCCGTCCGCCAGCAAGCGCGGTCGGCGGCCGAGCAGTTCTTTAGTCTGGTCCGTCAGAACGAGCCCGAGCAAGCGTTTCGCCTGACTCTCCCGCCCGGTCAGCAATTGACAATACCGGAGGACGACCGCGAGGGGATCCGCCGCCGGTTCGGGGCGAGCGAGATGGCGGGTTTCGAGCGGAACGAACTCGTCCGCACCATTCGCCGCTGGCATGACAAAGCGATCCTCGAGCCGCAAGGGATTCGCAACTGGGAAGTCGTGGCAACGGGATACCAGATCGACATGGACTACCGGCTGCGGACTCCCGAGGGGCAGTCGAGCGCCGGCATTCGGGTCGCGGGGCACGACGACCCGTCGAGCGGCGCACGGATCTGGCAGGTCATTCTCAGTCAGTCGGGGGTGCGCGACACCCGGCCGACGCGGCTCGGACGGCTGAATCACGAGTTGCGGTTCGAGGCGGCCAACTTCCTCCGCGCCTGGGAGAAACGGCTCTACAATGGCGAGGTGGATGTCAAAGGTCTGCTCAAGATCAAGGGCCAGCCGCCGGAGCCGGCGCAAAAAGACCTGCTCGAAGCCCAGCTCAAGGCCACAGCGTCCCTCGTCCTCTTCCCCGGAAATGCGATGTTCCCGGCCGCACCCGCCGAGGTCAAAGCCGAAGGCGGGGTCGTCCGACTGATTCATTCGATCGACGCGCGCTTGCCGGCGATCGGTGAAGTGACCCAGGGCACGTTGACGGTCGCCGTGGGCAACGCCCAAGTCAACACCGAACTAATCGGTCTGCAAGGCCCCGACTGGGATAAGCAGCCGGTTTACGACACGCCCCCCGAACGCGGCCAGTTGGCCCGCGTTCCACTGGATTTCAAAGTGGTTGAAATCGACCTGCAGCCGGGGCCGCCGCGACCGGGGCCGGGACCGGGGCCGTGAGTCCGGATCATTCGTCCCCCGGCGGCGGAAGCGGGACGCCGTCGGGGCCGAGCAGGTCATAGAGGTGGCCGAGTTTTTCTTTCTTCGCCCGCAAATACCGCTCGTTGTCGCGCCCCGGCGGAATCTGGATCGGCACCCGCTCGACGATCCTCAGCCCGTAACCGTCCAGGCCGATCACCTTCTTCGGGTTGTTCGTCAGCAGGCGAATCTTGCGGATGCCCAAGTCGTAGAGGATCTGGGCGCCGATGCCGTAATGCCGCAGGTCGGCGGGAAAGCCAAGCCGCTTGTTCGCTTCGACGGTGTCCAGCTTCTCGCGCTGCTGAAGATCGTAGGCGCGGAGTTTATTGAGCAGGCCGATGCCGCGGCCCTCCTGCCGCATGTAGAGGACCACGCCGCGGCCTTCCGCTGCGACCTGTCGCAACGCCCTGTGGAGTTGCGACCCGCACTCGCACAGCCCGCTCTGGAACACGTCGCCGGTCAGGCATTCGCTGTGAATGCGGACCAGGACCGGCTCCGCTTCTTCCCGCACGACGCCTTCGTGCTCCACGCCGACGCCACCCAGGCACAGCGCTAAATGCGGTTCCGGGTCGACGATCGACGCGTAGGCGAACAGGTCAAACTCGCCGAACGCGGTGGGCAGTCTGACGGCGATCTCCCGGCGGATCAGCTTCTCCCGCTGCCGGCGAAATTTGATCAGGTCTTCGATCGTGCACATCTTGAGCCCGTGCTCGCCGCAGAATCGGCGGAGGTCCGGCAGCCGGGCCATCGTGCCGTCGGGGTTTAGGATCTCGCAGATGACCGCCGCCTCTCTAAGACCCGCGAGCCGCGCGAGGTCTACGCTCCCCTCGGTGTGGCCGGCGCGGACGAGGACGCCTCCCTCGCGGGCGCGCAGGCCTGAGACGTGCCCCTTTCCGCGGACGAGATCGGCCGGCGTGCTGAGGTCGTCGACGGCGACTTGAACGGTTCGCGCGCGGTCGTGGGCGCTCGTGCCGGTCGTGATGCCGGTGCGTGCGTCGATCGGGACGGTGAACGGCGTGGCGGTCGGCCCGAGGTTCGATCCGGGGAGCAGTTCCAGGTTCAGCCGATCGCAAATCGCCGGGGCCATCGCCAGGCAGACGATGCCGCAGGCGTTTCGGACCATGAAATTCACGGCCTCGGGTGTGACCTTTTCCGCGGCGATGACGAGATCGCCCTCGTTCTCGCGATTCTCGTCATCGACGAGGACGATCATCCGGCCGGCGCGAAGTTCCGCGAGCGCCTCTTCGATCGTGCAAAAGCCCGTGCGCTGATCGGACATGGAACGCCCCCGGGACGGTCGTAACGGCGTGATCCCTGCCGGTGTCGGTCGTTCCCATTGTAGGTTGCTTGACCGGCGCCGTCCGGCCTGACAAAATGCGAAATGCCCTCCCGGCGTGCTCTTCTGCCGGTATAGCCGGCCCGCGTTGCGGCCGATTCCGCCGCTTGACAGCTTTTTGGGACTTTCGAGGCCTTCATGTCGGATCGTCGCGTCGGACTGTGGCTGATCGGCGCGCTCGGCGGCATCGGTTCGACTGTCGCCCTCGGATTAGCGGCCCTCCGACGTGGCTTGACGGATTCGACCGCTCTCGTCACCGCACTCCCCCTGTTCGAAGGTCTGGGACTCGACGCACCGGCGAACTTCGTCCTGGGCGGCCATGACATCCGCCGAGGGCAGTTGATCGCCGGCGTGCGAGAGTTGCAGCAGCGGTCCGGCGTCTTCAACGCGGAACTCGTTCATGCTACTGCCGCCGACCTGGAAGCGTGGGACGCAAATCTCCGGCCCGGAACGATCCTTAACAGTGGTGACACGATCGCCGCTCTCGCCGACCGAACAGACCTGCCGACCGCCGACGCCCCGCGGGCCGCCGTCGAACGGATTCGACAAGACCTCGCCGAGTTTCGCGAGCGGCATCGGCTCGACCAGGTCGTCGTCATCAACGTCGCTTCGACAGAGCCGCCGGCGGCGGATCGCCCGGAACATTCATCGCTGGAGCTTTTGGAGAAGTCTCTCGGCCGGCGCGACGGCGCGTCGTTGCCGGTCAGCTCGCTGTACGCATATGCCGCGATCGATTTGGGGATGGCGTATGTGAACTTCACGCCGTCGCCGGGGGCGGATGCGCCAGCCCTCCAAGAATTGGCCGCGCGCCGCTCGACGGTGATCGCCGGCAAGGACGGGAAGACCGGCGAAACGCTGCTCAAGACGGTCCTCGCGCCGATGTTCGCGAATCGCAATTTGCGGATCCTCAGCTGGGTGGGCCACAACATTCTGGGCAACCGCGACGGGCTGGTGCTCAGCGACCCGCGCAACAAGTCTGCCAAGGTCCGGTCGAAGGATCAGGTCGTCTCGCGAATCGTCGGCTACGAGCCGCAGACTCATACCTCGATCGAGTACATCGAATCGCTGGACGACTGGAAAACCGCGTGGGACCACGTCCACTTCCAAGGGTTCCTCGGCGTGCGGATGACGCTGCAATTCACCTGGCAGGGTTGCGACTCCGCCCTGGCCGCGCCGCTGGTGATCGACCTGGCCCGGCTCGCGTTGCACGCCCGGCGGCGCGGCGAGGTCGGCGTCCTGCCGCACCTGGCCTGTTTCTTTAAGAGCCCGATGGGCACGGACGAATATGATTTCCTGCGGCAGCATGAGATGCTGGAGGAGTACGTGCGGCGAGACGCGGTCGTAACGCGCCCCTCATCATGAAACTCGCATTCTCGACCAACGCCTACCTTAACTTTACATTCCCCGACGCCGTGGCCCGCCTCGCCGCAATCGGCTACCGCGGCGTCGAGGTTATGGCCGACGTCCCGCACGCCTGGCCGGCCTATCTGCTTCCCGAACAAAAGCGCGCGATCCGCGACGCGCTCACCCGTCATGACCTTGCCATCTCGAACGTCAACGCGTTCATGATGCACGCGGTCGACGACCCGCGGCAGAAGTATTGGCACCCGTCCTGGATCGAGCCGGACCGACACTATCGCCAGATCCGCATCGACCACACGCGGCGGGCGCTGACACTGGCCCGCGAGCTCGGCTCCCCTTGCATCACGACCGAGCCGGGCGGGCCGGTTGAACCGGGCGGGTCGTGGTCGGCCGGGCTCAAGTTGTTCGTCGAGATGATCAAACCGGTCGCCGAGCACGCGGAGAAAGAAGGTGTACGCCTCTTAGTCGAACCGGAGCCGGGGTTGTTGATCGAGTCGAGCGAGCAGTTCGAGGAGTTCATGCGGCATATCGAATCTCCGGCGGTCGGTTTGAACTTCGACGTCGGGCACCTCTACTGCGTTGGCGAAGACCCGGCCGCCGCTCTCGTGCGCCTGGCGAAATAC